>JAGCKB010000058.1 GCA_017647725.1 Bacteroidaceae bacterium | reverse complement strand
GAAGAGGCCACCACTGCAGCACCTGCACCCAAACGCTTTAAAAAAGCACGACGACCGGCGTCGCATCCGTCCTTATGTTCTTTCATTGGTCAAAAGGTTGATAATATAAGAAGCTGTTTAAATTCAAGACAAAGCATCGTTAATCTCAAACAGTTTCTTGATGCGAAGATAATTAAACCACAGCATTTTTTACAATAAATGTAAAACTATTTTCAAATAAACATTTTTATCTACCACACCAAAGTGTTATAAAACATTATTTTTAATACAAAAAATGTTAATTTTAAAATTCGTATTTATTAATAAATATATTTGCAAAAAATTACTTTAAACAACAAAAAACTATGAAAAAAACTATTTTCTTCGGCACAGCAATTCTCACTGTAATGCTACTGTGGAGCTGTGGCAGCAAAGATGACTCACTTTCAAGACCCACTGTTGTTCCATCAATAGAGATTTTATCGGGAAATGACGCTTTGGAGTTTTTATCGGAACAGAGTACACAAAAAATCAACTTCAGGAGCAATGTCGATTGGGAGGCCACCCTATCACCCGAAGCAGCAGTGTGGTGCGATGTTACACCCACAAAGGGCAAGGCCGGAACTCACGAACTAACAATTACCGCAAGCGAGAACAATGGCAGCGACAAGCGCAGCGGAACGCTGAAAATCTCGGGTACGAATGTACAGAAAACAATCAGCATCAAACAACACTCCTCTACTCCAATTCTTGAAATAGAGATGGAAGGTCAAAGACTTGACTACACCGCCGATGGAGGAGAAAAAACAATCAACATTAACAGTAACAAAGAGTGGAAAGCAACACTCGACCAAGAGGCAGAAAAATGGTGCCGAATATCCAAAGAGACAGGAATCGGTTCATCACCTGTTAAAATAACTGTAGAACAAAATAAAACAATAAACGAACGAAGCGCAACACTTACTGTAAAATCGGATACAATGGTAAGAACCGTATCTATTGTACAGATTGGCGAGGCGCCCTATCTTACCGTTGATAAAGAGAACATCAGCATAGGCAGAGAGAGCAGCGAGGGAGAAATCGTAATATCGACCAACTGTGAGTGGGAGATAACAATGCCGAACGAATGCGATTGGTTCACCATCCCGACACAATATGGCAAGCCCGGCGAACATTCTATAATCTATTCGGTAGTAGAAAACACCCGATACGAAGAGCGCACAACATCTTTTATTATTAAAGCTGCAGACATGGAGAAAGTGGTAACTGTTACACAGGCTGCTGCCGAGCTGTTTGAGATTTCGCAAAAAGAGATGATGCAAGTTGGCAAAGAAGGCGGAGTATTCACTATATCGGTAACTACAAATACCGAATATAAAGTAGAATGTCCCGATTCGTGGGTTAAGCCGACAAAACTCTCTGAAAACAAAGTAGAGCTTTCTGTAGAGCCTAACCCCGACTACAATGAGCGCAGCACCAATGTAGTATTCTCAACAGCCACAAAGAGCATTTCACTTTTTATCAAACAAAATGCCAACAGCAAGAATGATTACAGCGGAGGCATAGACGACCTGATAGAGAAAGAGTGGTAACAAGGAAAAATATTCAACAACACACCCCAAACATATATAATTATGAAAAGATTTAAATATTACATATATACAGCGGTTGCAGCTCTTTCTATCATAGGCTGTAGCGAAGAGGAACTTGTCAAGTACCCCACACAATTGGAGATAATTGCCGAGATACCACAGACACGCACCGCATACACCACCGAAGGCAGTATAACAAAGGTAGAGTGGGTCGAAGGCGACAACATCGGCCTCTTCACAAAAAACCTGAACAACACACAACTGCAGGCCAATAATGCGGGAAGTTCCGTCAGTTTCTCACCCATTAACGATATAACATTGGAGGAGGGCGACTCGGTATTTGCATACTACCCATATAGCTTTTACACCAACAACAGCGAAGATAATCCTTTAATCCAAAACACACAGCAGTATATCGAGGCCGGGCTTACAAATCTCGACTTTATGTTTGCTTCGGGACAAGTGGTAAACAATAAGGTGGAACTAAAATTCCAACACACACTATCGTTTATACGATTTAAATTACCAACCGAGTACATTACACCAAAAGCCGAAATGGAGAATACCGGATTTGTAATTAAATCGAGATATCAAGGTAAGAACTATCCCGTCTCGGCTTATCTTATATATGACTCACCCGGCGGAAAGATTAAGACTGCAAGAGAGAATGAAAGAATATACTACACATTCCCCGAAAATTACAAGGACAGCACCGAAGTCACCTGCATAGTATCAATGCTTCCGCAACCCGAAGGTGCCAAGATTGAGTTTTATCGCTACGACATGTATGGAGGAGACGACTTTCTTTTCGAGAAGAGCGCTCCCGAGGGCGGATTACAGGCAGGACACATATACAACCTGACTTTTGATAGCGATAACATTGAATATTACACCGAGCTTGACCGCAGCGCACTTATTGCCTTTTACAACTCGACAAACGGCGACGAGTGGATTAATAACACCAATTGGTGCAGCGATAAACCATTGAACGAATGGTATGGCATTAGCACAAACTGCACAGGTACCGTAAGAGATATCACCCTTGAGTACAACAATCTGACAGGCACTATTCCACCCGAAATAGGCAATCTCACTTACCTGCGCCAAATAAACGTTGGTGGAAATAAGCTGACAGGTTCTATACCATCGGAAATTGGTAAACTCAAACACTTGGAAAGAGCTATATTCAACGTAAACGAATTATCGGGACGCCTTCCTGTTGAGTTAGCCGAGTGTGACAAACTGCACACGTTCGACATCCTGGGCAACAAAATAACGGGTAGTATCCCTGTAGAATATGCCGAGATGTTCAACAGAGACAATTTCGACTTTGGATGTGTAAACAACACTCTATCGGGAATTATAGACAACGCAATATTGGAAACAAAATTGTGGAAATACCAATGGGGAAACATAATAAGCAGCAATAATTTCTTACCTCCAACATACATACACGCCCCCGAACTTTCTGCAATCGGCCTCGACGGCGACTCTTTAAAGACCAATTATAAAAATGACAAACTGACGATACTGTTTTATTTCGAATTTAGTTGTCCAACGAGCCAACGCTATATTCCGCTCCTTAATGAGTGGCACAAAAAATATGCCGATAAAGGTCTGCGCATCATAGGCGAATTACCTACAATCTGGAACGAAAACTCCGAAGCCCAAATAAAGGATTATGGCATTGAATGGGATTTCTTCCCCACCGATAATCCCACCTACAACTACTCGACTTTATTATCTCCACCCTATGATAATGGTGCCTCCAATAGATTTAGCAGAGTCTTAGGTGTATTGGCAGCATTCGACAGCGAGAAGAATCTAGTATTCTCAAATATGACACACACCGATGATTTTATTGAGAATAAGCTCAAGAACATTTTTGCCGAAAACAAAAACGAATTCTACGAGTCGAGCGACTACTCAAAAGATGGAACTGTGGTCACATTGCAGGAGGCAACAGTGGGCAAGGGAATAGACCTTGTGCTTATGGGTGATGCCTACAGCGATCGCCTGATTGCCGACGGCACATACGACCGAACTATGCGCAAGGCAATGGATAATTTCTTTAACGAAGAGCCCTTCAAGAGCTTCCGAAATATGTTCAACGTATATTACGTCAATGTGGTATCTCCTAACGAGGTCTACGACGATGGTTCCGTAACAGCACTAAGTACCTACCACACAACGACGACCGAAGTTGGTGGCAGTGAGGGAATGGTAATAAAATATACTCTTAATGCAATATCTCCCGAGCGCGTTGACGAAGCCCTTATAGCGGTAACAATGAACTCTACCGTTCACGGTGGAACCTGTTATATGGTCCGTCCCGTCAATGGTGGCGAGGTGGCCAATGGAACATCAATAGGATATCTCACCCTTAGCGGTTCAGAGGAGCAGTATGCCGAGCTGATGCACCACGAGGTTGGAGGTCACGGCTTCGGCAAATTGGGTGACGAATACTACTACAGCGACAATGGAAGTATTATCCAAACCAACAAATGGAACGATGTTGTGGAGTTTGAAAAGCACGGATGGTACAGGAATATAAGCCTCAGCTACAACCCCGAGACAGTAAAGTGGCGACACTTTATCGAGGACGAGAGATACGCAGCCGAGCAGATAGGAATATTCGAAGGTGCACAGACCTACTCGTTCGATGCCTACCGCCCCACTCTTAACAGTATTATGAATGATAATACCGGTGGATTCAATGCCCCGTCGCGAGAGATTATCTACCAACGCTTACACAAGCTCGCGTATGGTGACGAGTGGAGCTACGACTACGAGACCTTTGTCGAGTACGATGTTATTAATCGTCGCAAGAGCCACGTCGAGAAGCCCAGGAAACACCCTGTTATACACACAGCACCCCCTGTTATCTTGAACCGCAGCTGGCGCGAACTTGTAAAGGAGTAAATCTTTAACTAATATATAGCATATAGGGTGGCCAAGTGGCCACCCTATATGCTGTTATGTTATTGAAAATCTCACATTCGTTCGGAATAACACACACGTTAGTGATTTGTCACTCGTAACGAAGCTTATTCATCTTCTCTTTTAAAATACAATATTCTTTATTTTACGAAGACCTTCTTGCCTTTGAAGATGTAGATACCCTTTGCAGGATTCTCGACGCGGCGGCCGCTAAGGTCGTAATATACGCCATTCTCAACAGCACCGTCACCAAGAACCTCCTCTATACCCTCGGTAACACTACCGATATACTCCAAACGCCAGCATCCGACCTGTGCCGCAAGTTTAACGTAACCTGTATTCATTACTCCCCAATACTTATTACCCTCTTTTACTACAAGAGCACCTTTGTCTTTGTCAGCCTCAAAGAGATAAGGGGTAGCGTCCTCTTTACCATCGACCTTTATATAAGAACGATTGCTTGAATACACGAGTTTATCGGCTTTAACATTGTATAGGTAGAACTCATTCTCATTCTCTGTGGCACGAACCTCCCAAACACAATACTCATCCTCGGGATTAGAAGTCAAACTTATTGTATTAGAGTAGGTAGAAGCGCTGCTCTCGGTATCTACAGAGCAATAGAGACCATCGGTCACACTCTGAATACGATAACGCCACACAAGACCATCAGTAGTACTCTCCTGAGGCAATAAAATATAATTAACCTCAGACTTTGCATTCTCGGCTTTAAGATCATCAATCATTTTCGAGATAGCCATGGGTGTCTCTGCAGCCTCGGCCTCTTTAACAATAGCCTGAAGATCGGCTTTGTATCCATCGATACCATCGACAAGTGGAACAATTCTGCCACCAAGCTCTACAACGATATTATTGGCACGGGTAACGAGCTTATCGAGTAATTCTTGCTCGTATGCCGTTGCATTATCCTCGACAATGGTCAAACGCCACATTATATTACTGCTGCTTGTGCCTATAACATCACGGTCTTTATTCATACCAAGATAGAGAGAAGGATCACTCTTGAGGCTGAAGCTATATGTTGCATCGCCATTGTTATGTGCTACAAAAACTACAGCTAAGGCCTGCTGCTTCACTGCTGCCGACACCTGTGCATCGGCGGTTACCGATGAGATAAAGTTTCCGCTCGCACTCTTAATATAAAACTCATTGGGTGTGCCTGTCGATACAAATTCCCAGTAACGACGCTCATCATCGCGAGGAACAGCCGATGTCGAAGCACCTTCAACGAGACTGTTGACACAAGCAACACCATAGGCGGGATAGGCGCGATTAATGAGTGTGTGAACGTTCTTCTCCTTAATGCCTATATATGCATATTTGTTATTCTTAAGCTCTTTTATAGCCTCCTCGAGCAAGATAGCCCACTTACCGTAAGTGTTTACGCTCTGATCCTTATTATCACGAGCAGCCAATGCCTGTGTATAGAGAGCCTTCAACTCCTCAACTGCTTCGCTGTAGAAATAACCCACCTGCATACCTGTAGCCGAGACGTTAGAGATGTTGGTTGCGGCAGCGGTGAGTGCGCTGCTAAGAGCCGAGAGCTGCTGACTCTCGGTACCGGCCTCGGCAGCCGAAGGAACATTTACATACTCTCCGTTAGCCTGCACAGCAACAACAGTGAAGTCACTTGCCATCTGCTTGGCTGTAAGCTGAATCTTATGTGTGTTAGAGAAAGAGTACATCTTACCATCGGCATCAATAACCTTGAATCCTACAGCGCCAGATCCCGATGTAATGGTTACAATGGTAGAGCTCTTTGTATATACATAATCCTTAGCTACTACGCTCTGCTTCTCGGGGGTGAAATCGGTGAAATGTCCAAGCTCACCGGCATTACTTACACTTGCTCCGTGCGATAGTTTATTACCGCTGCCACCATCGGTACGGGGAACACCCTTTACACGGTCTTCGATAAACTCGATGGCACCGGCTTTCTTCTTGTATGTTGCCATCTTGGCCTTTGTCTCTGCAATCATCTCCTCGGTAGATGTCAGATAGTAGTCGGCATAGTCGCCATAGTGGTTCTCGTGCATAGGAACAAAGAATCCCCACGCCTCGAAGAAGTTTGTCATATCCTCACCCGAAGCCTCGCAGCACTTCTCGGCAAAGTGAAGAAGGTCGTCGCTGCCTTTGTTGATATAAGACTTATTAGAGCTACCAACCTTTACAATAGGATCCTCGCGCAGGAGTTTGAATAGCGTGGGATAGAAATCGGGATTGTTGCCTGCTACATGATAGTAGAGGTAGAGCTGCCAATACATACGCAGCATCAAGTGATTCGAGTGTGAAGGCCAAGAGAGACCTTTTACATACTCAGAAGCTATCTCTTCAATTGAACCGCCACGCGACTGCCAACGTCCAAGCTTGTAAAGTACAAGGTTCGAGAATAGGTTATTCGATACCTCGGAGCAGTTGATGGGGGTGATTGCCTCTTGATGAACGTGACCATTCTCGTGTGCAGGACCCCAGCAGTTGTCGGCATTGCTCATCATCTTTTCGTAAGGAAGCAGATTGTTTATATACGATGCCAAATACTGTGTGTAGTAGTGTGTAGCCGACTGATAACCTGTAGGCAGTGTGCGTGCACACAATTTGTTGTTAAAGTGCGAGGGACGCACATCCTCGAGACCCATAATACCCCACTGCCAATCGGCCATATTATCCCACCAGCCAATAGCATCGGTAATTTTGTTCTTGCAATAGCCATCGAGAATCATATATTCGCGAACCATATTAAATATGAAGTTACGGCCCTTCACTACAATGTAAGGGTGTGTCGCGAGTTTCTGACTGATATATACCCAATCGGCATCGTCGTGACGCTCGACATCCCAGTAACCGTTGAGCACACCACCCTCAATGCGGATATCGATATTGGGATAGTCGGCAATTGCCTTGCCGTTCATTGTATTGGCATTGTAGATAACAAATATTGTCTGCAAGTCGCGCGAAACAGGAATAATATTCATACCCTTTACAACCGCTGTACGGTTTCCACGTGCGCCATTGTCGGTAAGAGTCTCAATCTCCAATGTAGCACCTGCAGGAACATCCTCCTTTACAAATACATAAAGAATCTCGGCTGTATTGGCATAGAGACCGGTGGGGTTGTTCTGCCAGGTAAATTTCTTTGTAAGAAGCTTTGTTCCCCAAGTGTCGGGGTCGGTATAAGGCTCGTAGGTGTGTACGCGAAACTCCTTCTCGTAGTCGGCCCACTTATCGTTCTTTACCTTAAGA
This sequence comes from Bacteroidaceae bacterium, assembly GCA_017647725.1. Classification (GTDB taxonomy): domain Bacteria; phylum Bacteroidota; class Bacteroidia; order Bacteroidales; family Bacteroidaceae; genus HGM04593. The sequence continues at coordinate 1,298 of JAGCKB010000058.1, read as the reverse complement.
GCCGCAGAGACAAGAACAGCAGGAATCTCGGCCATTGCAGTTGTCAACTGCTCGTCACTCATCGAGGCATACTCCTCTTTGAGTTGCATACAAAGCTCATCGGTAAAGAATGCCGAGTAGCTTGCCACAAGAGCATCGGCGCCATCGGTAACCTTTGCAAAATCCTCATACTCCTTTCGTGCATCGGCAAGCTCCTCCTCGCTGATGTTCACAAGCTCGAACTTCCACGACGAACCGCCGGGGGAGTCCGAGTCGGCCATATAAGGCACAAGAGCCGAAGCCGCGTCGCAGTGCAGACCCATACCACCGTTACCATTCTTAATTGTATAGTAATCGGCACCTACGCTTTTATTCTCTATAATATCGAAAGTAGCAGCGTTTACACCTGTTGTAAAACTCTGATATAAGGTGTTATGATTCTGAAGATAACGTCCTGTGTAGGCATTCTTTATTGCCCACAGGTTTCCTCTTCTCTCAAGAATCCAATACTGATAGATTTTACCATTAAGGTCGATAGGACAGTAAACTGTATGTTCCAGAATATCCTCGGCAATCTTAAGATTACCTCTTGATGGGTTTACAATCTTGTAGATTTTTCCCTCTTCGGGAGCTACAGCCCACACTTGCACCGCTGCAAAAAGAAACAGCATAATAGATAAAAGTTTTCTCATAGGTCTTTATTTAAAAGTTATTAGTAGTTTTTTAAAATTCATTCGAATTGCCCGGTACGGCACATTAGCCAAATATATAACAAGTAAAAATATCTTTTATAAATCATTACATAAAATTAACGAGAAAGAGTCCATTTTCATTTTTTTTACAAAAAAGAGCACACAAAAAACTGTTGCTCTCTATTAGAAAATGTGAACTGCACAAACAAGCATAATAATAAGGATAAGTAAAAGAATAATTCCACGACGCTGGCTTTTTGAAAAATAAAGATATTCTTTCATTTTTTAATACTGTAATACAATTATATATAGCTCTTTTTGTTATACCTTTGCAAATGAATTGATAACATCTATTCGCAAATGTACACAGCTTCATATTAAAAGCAAAGAATATACGATGAAAATATCCCCAAATATATACAATATTCTATACCGCTATCCTCTCTCTCTCTTGACGATAGCAACTATAATTTATCTGACACTATTCTATAAGTCCGATGACAAAACACCAACTTTCCAGCACCTTGATAAGATTGTGCATTTTACAATGTATGCAGGATTATGTTCGGTGCTATGGTTCGAGTATCTGTGCTCGCACAAAAGTATAAACTTCAGGAATATAACATT
>JAGCKB010000057.1 GCA_017647725.1 Bacteroidaceae bacterium | reverse complement strand
TCGGGGCATCTCAATGGAGCATCCCGATATAATAAAAGAGCTGTCACTGTTTACACAGGACGAGGAGACCGAACAGCCACCCGTTTGGGAGGCATTCTCAAAACTCAATGAGCGCGACCAACTTATTCTTCGCCATATAGTAATTGAGGGGAAAAGTGCTCTCGAGGCAGCCGACACAATATGGCCATACGTAAAAAGCGACAATAAAGATTGGCGCACGCTATCACCCAAAAGAGTGCAAGACACCATTGCAATGCTTAAGAAACGTGCTCTACTCTCGCTATCATTGGAGCTGAAGAAGTTATTATAAGCCGAAACAACGTACAAAAAACAGACTCACACCTTTTTTAAAAGATAGTGAGTCTGTTTTTTGTATTGTTAAACGAATAGAATTCTCTTATAGCCCACCCATAAAAATAGAGAGCATCCACATTGCGCAAGAGGTTGTGTGGTCGAGACCTTCCGAGACCGTCTGCAGCGTAGCAACAGTGCCAAACGATGCCATTGCAGCCTCAACATTATCATACGGAACAACGTTATCATCACTGCTATGGTAGAATTTCACAGGATGCACAGGTTTCCAACCCTGTGTAAGGTCGTTCTTTACGAAACAGATGGCAAGCGCCTTCGAGATAGAAGAGTTCGCATCCATAACCTCGGCCGATAGAATGCTTCCTATGTGCAGTTTGCCTGAAGCGTCGGCAAGGCTTTCAAAGAAGAGTGCATTTATCTCGTTTGTAGTGTACTTTTTGCTCTCTAACATTGCATCTATCTGCGGTTTTATTGCAAGATAAGCATCGCTATAGAAATCCTCCTCGCTTAGGCCACTCATTATTTCAGGGTACGATGCCAGCATCGACTTAAGCACCATAGGCAACACTACAGGATAATCCAAAGTACCCCAACGCATATATGTCTCAAATGTTTTAGAGAGCGAGTAGGCACCTGCAGCACAACAAGAGTGAGAGAAACGCCACTCCTTTGCAACCGATGGATTGGTATCAAGGTACTTATGCACCGCAAGAGCATTCGAGCCGCCTTGTGAAGCGCCAAGTACGCAAAGGTTCCAACTGCCCGAGAGCAATTTCTCGTTATGGTTGTTACATATTACATATGCCGCCTTTAATGCATCCATTGAGTTTTTTGCAGCAAGGTCGTAGTTGAGATAAGGGTGGAAATCCTTGGCAGTGTGTCCATATCCCAAATAGTCGGGCATAACAACGATGCTGTTTCCTGTTATGTGTGGCTCTACAGGATAGCTGTTCGATGGAGCCTCGGCATCGGAGGTTACCGTATAGTGCTCGACCAAACATATATTCTCGGGGATTATGTCGTACCAATTACCATCGAGTTTGTATCTGTTCCAATAGAGAACCGATGAGAGGGTTACAGGATTACCCAAGTGGTCGGTGCTGCTATAGAGATATTTCACTCGGCTAAAGCCTAATGTAATACCTTTTACACCCAATTGCGCCTCCACTTCCTGTGTCTGCTTCTTTAGCTTCTCGACAAACACAGGACGCATTGCCGCCATACTGCCACCATCCTCGGGGAAAATAGCCGCCATCAGTTCATCGACGGTAAAATCCTCGGTAGAAAGCACCTCTACCGTTACATCATCTACCGACGGAGCTGCCGGCGTTGTGCTATCGCCATCACTACTGCTACAAGATGCTGTAAGCATCAAAGTAAATAACAGTAAAAAGTATCTCTTTACAAACTCATTAATAGACATAATTTCAAAGATTCATTTTATAAACATTTGTCTCTTTTATCTCAAATCCCGCCGAACGGTAAAGGGCATTGGCAGCTACTCGCGCAGGCTTAGAGGTGAGCATAAGCGTACCGCCCATCTCTTGTGCACGCTCAATGGCAAACTCAACCAGACGTCGCCCCAACGAGCGCCCACGCACTGCACTATCGACTACAACATCCTCTATCCACATCTTGCGACCTGTGGGGGCAAAATAGTGTGCAAGCGTCAGCATTCCACACACTGTACCATCGCAGAGAATAAGAAAAAGCCTGCTCGATGAGGAGCCTGCAAGCGCGGTATAATCCTCCTCGGTAAATTCAATTGGGGTCGATGAGAGTTGTTTCAGCAGCGCCTGAATAGCACCGACATATTGTTTATCGTCGCTCGACGGTTCAATTATTCTTATATCCTCTTGCATTGGTTTATAGTTTTACTTTGCACTTGACACCTTTTGACTCATTCTGCATACGGTCGAGCACTGTCACCACGTATGTATATCGTCCCTTCGTATCTTTTGGGATATTATAGAAAGGCTTTGATGTTATTGTGATAATTTTTGAGGGGTCATCGAGATTTACCTTCTCTTTGCGGTCGAAGCGATAGACAACGTAACGCCAAGGTTCGTCGAGCGCAGTATCTTTCTTTTTCTTTTCGGTGAGCCACACTATCGCCTTGCCATCATTGGTATCTATAAGACGAGCGCCCACCACCTTTCGGGGAGCTTTCTTATCGATAAAAGAGTACTTTGGCATTAATGCCGGATAGCGATGATAGTACTGCTCCAACGCATCACGATAGTTTCCAACGTTCTTTGCTGCCGAGGCTGCGTCCCAAAGGCAAGAGCCTTGAATATGTTTCTGCTCACGTTGCAGTTTCATCTTCATAGGCAACTGATGCTGACCATTTTTAGATGGGTCGGCAGCGCGCACCGTGCGATTAACATCCTGTCCGATATACAACGGACGGTTTGAGGCATACTTTGCCCACCATTTAACAAGTGCCTCATAATCGGCCGCCTTGTGTCCAATCTCCCAATAGACCTGCGGAATACAGTAGTCGACCCAGCCCTCGTTTATCCACAGAAGGACATCGGCGTATAGCTCGTCGTAGGCCTGCAGGCCGTTGGTTGCACTACCATCGGGCACGTTCTCAGAAGCATTGCGGTATATTCCAAACGGCGACACTCCGAATTTCACCCAGGGCTTTGTGGCACGCACCGTCTCGTGCAGTTGCTTTATAAGGCGGTTCACATTCTCGCGACGCCAATCGCCAAGATTGGCAGCTCGACTGCGACGAAAATCGGCTTCATCGTTAAATTTCTTACCCTTAACGGGATAAGGATAGAAATAGTCGTCGATATGCAGGCCGTCGACATCGTAACGCGATAGAATATCCTTTACCACCGTACAAATATAGTCGCGGTTCTCTTTCAGGGCCGGATTAAAATAGAGCTGCCCCTCATAGCTTATGAAGCGTTCGGGGTTAATTGCGCTCTGGTGGTTGGGAGCCACCTTTGTAGTACCCTTTGTGCGGGCTCGATAGGGGTTTATCCAGGCGTGAAGTTCCATATTACGTTTGTGGCTCTCCTCGACCATAAAAGCAAGCGGGTCCCATCCCGGAGACTTTCCCTGCTTACCTGTGATATATCGTGTCCAGGGCTCCAATGCCGACTTGTAGAGTGCATCGCCCTCGACACGCACCTGAAAAATTATGGCATTCACATTGGCACGCTGAAGGTTATCGAGCATTGTAACGAGATACTGCTTCATCTGCGCCTCGTTCATATTCATAAACTGTCCGTTCACTGCCTGAATCCAAGCACCGCGAAACTCGCGTTTGGGAAGTTCTTTCTCTCTTGCGTTAAGATTTAATGCGAGCATTGCAACAAAGGCAAGCAACAGGAGACGAAATATATTTTTCATTTTTTAAAAATTTACATAAACTTGTGCGAAGATAAGCATTTTTCGCATTATTCGACGGTAGTTTTACAACAAGATAGCACTTTTTTGTGTATTTTCGCACGATAAACAGAAGCATACAGCCAATATGAGCGAAAAGGATTGCATTATTATTAAAGGAGCGCGTGTAAACAACCTTAGAAATGTGGACGTAGAGATTCCACGTGGTAAGTTTGTCGTAATAACCGGACTATCGGGTTCGGGGAAATCGTCGCTTGCTTTCGACACTCTTTATGCCGAGGGTCAGCGCCGTTACGTCGAATCGCTCTCTTCGT
>JAGCKB010000056.1 GCA_017647725.1 Bacteroidaceae bacterium | reverse complement strand
CAATAATGCCTGTTTCTTTCTTTTTTGCGGTTACATAGCCCGCTATGCGCCCTTTAAAAATAAATAAACATTCTATTCTTGCTCTATAAAAAACTTGGCGATATAATTTTAAACAGCTTCTAAATTTAAACAGCTTCTAAGTGTGTCTATAATTTTGAACCATCAGCGATATGCTGTTTTGAAAATAAAATTCTATCTTCGCACCATAAAATACGATGTTGATGATTATGAGAAAGTTTTTTATTATAGCGTTGTTGATGTTTGTTTGTTTCTCGCTAAGCGCGCAGCAGTCCTATTACTCCGCTATTGAGGGTGTTAAAGGAGGCGAGACATTGAAAAATGCCTTGCATAAACTCATTGATAAAAAGAGTACTGTCGACTATGGCTCGGGAACAACAAGAACCTGGGGAGCATTTTATACTACCGATTTTATAATGGAAGATGATAAACGTCGAGTTGCCGATATGTACTCCGATGTGAAACGCTACTTTGGAACAAAAGGAAAATCGGTAGATGGAATGAATATAGAGCACAGTGTGGCAAAAAGCTGGTGGGGTGGCACCGAGAATGATGCCTATCGCGACCTGCACCATCTTAACCCCTCGGACCAAGAGGCCAACAACCGCAAGAGTAACTATCCTATGGCAAAGCTCTCCTCGGTAACTTGGACAAACGGTATAATGAATGTCGGTAAGGCAAGTATAGCAGGAACGAGTCAAAATGCCTTTGAACCTGCCGACCAATATAAAGGTGACTTTGCCCGTACCTATATGTATATGTTCACCTGTTATCAGACTTTTACCTGGAAATATACTTGGATGGTATACGAAAAGAGTACCTATCCCACTATTAAACCCTGGGCAGTTGACTTGTTGTTGAAATGGCACCACGACGACCCTGTGAGCCAAAAAGAGATTGAGAGAAACAATGCTGTATATGCTATCCAGGGGAACCGTAATCCCTTTGTCGACTATCCGCGTCTTGCCGATTTTGTGTGGGGCGACTCGGTCGATTATGATTTTCATTTGTACGGCAATGTCGAGGATGGCTCGGGTAATCAGTCGGGAAGCAGCACAGGCGGCTCGGATGGCTCAGATGGTGAGGATAGTGGGGCAACGGGTGGCAGCGGTCTCAGCGCAACCAAGTTTGCTCTTGTCGAGAGTAATTCATCGCTCTCGGTTGGCGATACAATAATTATCGTGTGTGGAAATTTTGCCTTGAGCACCGACCAAAGGGCTAATAATCGCGGTATAACCACTGTCGAGGTGTCGGGTAGTGAGGTGGTATCAATCGCAGGTGATGTGCAGAAGATTGTTCTCGGTAATGGAACGGCTTTGGCTACTTTTGCCTTGAATGTCGGTGATGGTTATCTCTATGCCGCATCGAGCAGCAGTAACTATCTGCGCACACAGGGAAATGTTGATGCAAATGCCAGTTGGAAGATTACCATTGCCGATGGTGGCGCTGCCGATATAGCGGCACAAGGCGGTAATACACGCAATCTGTTGCGTTACAACCCATCGGCCAAGATTTTCTCGTGCTATAAATCGGGACAGAACAAGGTTAGCATATATGCTAAAAGAGCATCGTCTGTTACAAAGGTCGATACGGTTAAAAACTCTGCAAACCGACGCGTGAATGTATATAATCAAGGTGGTAAACTGTTGCGTAGCAATGTTCCTTTTGCTCGTGCTTTTTATGGCCTTCCACGTGGAGTATATGTGGTAGATAATGAGAAATATTATATAAAATAAGAAACTGTTTAAATTTATATCGTCAAGTTTTTTATAGGGCAAAAATTGTATGTTTATTTATATTTTAAGGGCGCATAGCGGGCTATGTAACCGCAAAAAAGAGACAAACAGGCATTTTTGAATATAAAAAACGATGAAACCGTCAGATTCTATATGAATATTTTTTTTAGAAATTTAAACAGCTTCTAAGTAACCTGCTATTTTTTATAATTACACTTACGAAGGAGGATGACTCAAAAAACGGGTCGTCCTCCTTTGTTACTAGATTGGGTGAAAAGTCGGCAAAAGTTAAATCTGAGTTAAATTGTTGTTATAAATATGTTTCAAAATGTAAAAGTTATATATTTGCAGAAAACTTTTTAAGCGAAAAAAGTTTTCTGCAATGCCAAATATATGACAATCAAATAAATAACAAGTGAGATGAGGATACATATACATCCTGATTATGAGTTTTTGCGTCCCGAGATTAAACAGATTGTCTCGGGGCGCTATAGTGTAGACAAGGTTTTTTGCAACAAACGTAATGTTGTCGAGAAGATTACCATTGCCGATAAGAAGTTTGTGCTTAAGAGATACAAGCGTCCGACAATTGCGAATTGTGTGATATATACTCTGTTTCGCAAAAGCAAAGCCCGTCGTGCCTATGAGTATGCGTTGAGGCTGTTGAAAAATGGCGTAAACACCCCTTTCCCTGTTGCTTACATCGAGGAGAAACGTTACGGTTTTTTCCACACAGGCTATCTGCTCACCGAGTATATGAACCTGCCAACGCTGGCACAGATTAAGATAGAGGAACTGCCATTTGAACAACTGCACCGATTAGAGCACGACCTCATATCGTTTACTATTCAACTGCAAGAGAAGAGAATTCTTCCGCTCGATTATAACCCTTCGAATATTTTTTATAGTTATGATGATGCAGAGGGCTGTTTCTCATTTGCTCTCACCGATATTAACCGTATGCGTTTCGGACGCATCCCCTGGAGCAGGGATGCGATGCGCAGTTTCGAACAGTTTGGTATAACAACCGATAAACTGTATCATTTTCTTTTGGGTTATGCTATTGAACGAAATGTGGATATCGACCTCTGTATGTACGAGTTTCTGCGTTTCCGTCTGATAAAGAAATTCCGTCGTTTCTTAATGGGTAAGGTAAAAGGGGTTGTAAAAAAACGTCCGGCCTGAAATTAGTACGCATTCGAGACTGTCGACGAGTACGTTAAGAATATTCAGGCAAGTTCAACAACCTCAAGGTCTTTGAACTTATCGCCGTCGATGGATACTTTTACCAGT
>JAGCKB010000055.1 GCA_017647725.1 Bacteroidaceae bacterium | reverse complement strand
TTCTCTATGCCTATATTACGTCCTATACCGAAGCCTTCGTTGTTCTTATGAATGACTTTTATGCGGTTATCGTTCTTTGCATATTGGTCGCACATTTGTGGACAGTTATCAGGCGAGTCATCATCGACGAGTATTATTTCGATATCTTTCAGAGTCTGATTAATGACAGATTCAATGCATTTGTCGAGGTATTTCTCGACATTATATACAGGTATTATAGCTGATATCTTGGGCATATTATTCTTTTGATGATTTTTCTTAGAAGCTGTTTAAATTTATATCGTCAAGTTTTTTATAGAGCAAAAATAGGAGGTTTATTTATATTTTAAGGGCGCATAGCGGGCTAGGTAACCTCAAAAAATAAACAAATAGGCATTTTTGAAGATAAAAAACGACGAAACCGTCAGCTTCGATATGAATATTTTTTTAGAAATTTAAACAGCTTCTTAATTGCTTAATGAAGATAAAATACTTCTAATAGACTATTATATATCGAACTTATAGAGTATGTATTCGACGGGATAATCGATGTGTCCTGTATAAAGATAGTATGAGAATGCGATGGATAATAATGCTATTGATATTGCGAATATTGTAATATTATTTTTGTCTTTATCTCTATTTAGCCATAGGTATGATAAGAAATAGGCTTCAACAATTGGAATGAGTATGTTACAATAAAATAGTAGTCGGTTTATAGTAAAGTTGTTGTAGAATAGTAAGAACAGACATATTCCTATAAAGAAAAGATTATATATGGTGTTGAATTTCTCGCTATTGAAGAACTCTTTCATCTTATTACTATATAAGATGATAATTATATAAATAAGTAGATTTAAACTCGAACGTAAACCAAAATTCTTATTAGAAAATTCGTAGTCGGCATAGTTCTCAATAGCTCTTTCTTCATATCCTGCGTATGAGCCTAAATCATATAGTGGCTGCAATAAAAGATTATCAATCTTGTCCATCAGCAAGAAACATACTGCCACTATTATAAGTTGTATGAGTGGATTAAGTAATTTCTCCTTGCAATAATATCCTATAACAGATAAAGCTAATATAATTATTGCGCTCTTGTGAAAGAGTGTTGCTGTAAACATCGTTGGCACTATCCATATCCAATATTTCTTATTTAATATAAGTGGTATCATTGCTACAAAAATGCAGGCTGCTATGTTCTGTCTGACACCATTCATCAAGGAATGGAATGTTTCTGATAATATTATTGTAATACCAAAGAACATTAACAGGTAACTCTCCTTACGCATTGAGTAGTATAAAAGTGATATTTGTAGAAAGGAAAGTATGGCAAATATTAGATAGTGCTTGTTGCTAAATAGGATTGTAAACTTTGTAAGTAGTGTATACCCATATTCATAACTATCTTGTTCAAAATGCCCTTTTTCTAAGATATCATAAAAATCCGCCTTGTATGTAATACAGTCTATGCCTACTTTATAGCGCAAAGCGGCAAACAGACAGAAAACAAGAATAGGAATTAAAAAGTGAGAATTTGTTATAATATCCAGGAATGATGTCTTTTCTTTGGCATATATGTCGTTGCCAAGAAAACCATCGGGATATTGATGATGGTAGGCATATATGCCTGCATGCATCATCGCTAAAATCATAAAACCATATACAAGGAAACTCTGTATAAGTAATGACATACTGTATATATATGGGATTATCGGTTTTTATACATATCGTCGTAGTATCTCTCGTACTCTCCACTGGTTATGTTGTCTAACCACGCTTGATTGTCGAGATACCAGCTTACCGTTTTCTCTATTCCCTCCTCGAATTGTAATGATGGTTCCCACCCCAGTTCGTTCTTGAGCTTGGTACTGTCGATTGCATAGCGAAGGTCGTGACCGGCACGGTCGGTAACGTAGGTGATGAGCTCGTCGGAGTACCCCTCGGGGTTACCTAATAGACGGTCTACGGTTTTTATCATTACTTTTATAAGGTCGATATTCTTCCACTCGTTGAATCCGCCTATATTGTATGTCTCGGCAGGCTTTCCGTTGTGGAAAATTGTATCTATGGCGCGGGCGTGGTCGACTACGTAGAGCCAGTCGCGCACATTTTCGCCCTTACCGTATACGGGTAGAGGCTTGCGTTGACGGATATTGTTTATGAAGAGTGGTATAAGTTTTTCGGGGAACTGATAGGGACCGTAGTTGTTTGAGCAGTTTGTGACTATTGTGGGCATTCCGTAGGTGTCGTGGAAGGCGCGTACAAAGTGGTCACTGCTCGCTTTAGATGCCGAGTAGGGGCTGTGGGGATTGTATTTTGTTGTCTCGTAGAAGAAATCGGTTCCGTAGGCAAGATGGTGCTCTCCCGATGATGCAGTAGTGGTAAAGGGTGGCTCGATGCCTTCGGGGTGGCTTAGCTCAAGGGCGCCGTATACTTCGTCGGTCGAGATATGGTAGAATAGTTTTCCATCATAGCGCTCGGGCAGCGACTCCCAGTAGAGCTTTGCTGCCTGCAGAAGCGACAGTGTACCCATTACATTTGTACGGGCAAAGGTAAACGGGTCTTTTATGCTTCGGTCGACGTGGCTCTCGGCTGCAAGATGGATTATTCCATCTATATTATGTTGCAGCATGACTGCTTGTATTGTCTCGTAGTCACAAATATCGGACTTTACGAAGGTGTAGTTGGGAGCATCCTCAATATCTTTAAGGTTGGCCAGATTGCCGGCGTATGTGAGCTTGTCGAGGCATATTATGTGGTAGTCGGGGTATTTGTTTACGAAAAGGCGTACAACGTGACTGCCGATGAATCCGGCACCGCCTGTTATTAGTATATTTCTTTTGAAATCCATCTCTAATATTGCTTATTTAATATTGGTAGCTGAAAAATCACTTCTTTGCGTCATCTATTACTTTTAACAGATATTGGCCATATTGGTTCTTTATCATCGGTTGAGCCAATTGGCGCATCTTCTCCTCATCTATCCATCCGCGACGATAGGCTATTCCCTCTAAACAGGCAATCTTCAGGCCTTGTCGTTTCTCTATCACCTCGACAAAGGTAGATGCTTCGCTAAGTGAGTCGTGCGTACCTGTGTCGAGCCAGGCAAAGCCACGGCCTAATGTCTGTACTTTCAGCTCGTTATCGGCCAGAAAATGTTGGTTGACTGTTGTTATCTCTAACTCGCCTCGTGCCGAGGGCTTTATCTGTTTTGCTATATCTACAACTTTGTTGGGATAGAAGTATAGTCCTACCACAGCATAATTGCTTTTGGGATGTTGTGGCTTCTCTTCTATTGAGAGACAGTTGCCTTGCTCGTCAAATTCGGCTACTCCATAGCGCTCGGGGTCTTCTACACGATAGCCGAATACTGTTGCTTTCCCATCCTCTTCGGCTGTGCGCAGTGCTTCACGCAGCATCGATGTGAACCCGGCGCCATAGAAAATATTGTCGCCAAGCACCAAGCAGGCTGCATCGTTGCCAATGAACTTTTCGCCTATGATGAATGCCTGTGCAAGACCATCGGGTGAGGGTTGCTCGGCATATTCGAATTGTACACCATAGTCGCTGCCATCGCCAAGTAAGCGACGGAAGCCGGGGAGGTCCTGCGGGGTGGATATTATTAGTATCTCACGAATGCCGGCAAGCATAAGAACTGAGATGGGATAATAAACCATTGGCTTGTCGTATATTGGCAGCAACTGCTTGCTCACTCCTTTTGTTATGGGGTAGAGACGTGTGCCTGAACCTCCTGCTAATACTATTCCTTTCATAATATTATTGCGTTTTTAGCATTAGAAGCTGTTTAAAATTATATCGCCAAGTTTTTTATAGAGCAAGAATAGAATGTTTATTTATTTTTAAAGGGCGCATAGCGGGCTATGTAACCGCAAAAAAGAAAGAAACAGGCATTATTGAACATAAAAAACGGCGA
>JAGCKB010000054.1 GCA_017647725.1 Bacteroidaceae bacterium | reverse complement strand
ATCCTGTTCCAGAATCGTCGAGGATACTCGCCGTAGCTCGAGTGTCGCACCTGTGGGTGGACTCCACTCTGTAAGCATTGCGACGTCAGTCTCACACTGCACAAGAGCGCAGGTAAGTTAAGCTGCCACTACTGCGGTTACACCATCCCGGCGCCAAAGATATGTCCCAACTGCGAGGAGAATAACTTCGTTAATCTGGGTTACTGCACAGAAAAAATAGAGGATGACCTACAGAAAATCTATCCCGATGCGCGCATTGCCCGTCTGGACCTAGACACCACTCGCACTCGTACCGCATACGAGAACATAATAAACGATTTTCAGAGTGGGGCTACAGATATTCTAATTGGTACACAGATGGTCTCCAAAGGGCTCGACTTCGACAATGTCGCTGTAGTAGGTATACTCAATGCCGACACACTACTCAACTATCCCGATTTCAGAGCCTCGGAACGTGCCTTCCAGCTTATGGCGCAGGTTGCAGGGCGTGCAGGACGTAAAAGCGGACAAGGCAGGGTCTTTCTTCAGACGCGTCAACCCGAAAATCCCATCATCCCGCTTATTGTTGGCAATAACTATATGCAGTTCTACGACAACCAGCTGTCCGAGCGTATGATGTTCCATTATCCACCATTTCATCGGTTGGTTTACGTCTATATGAAGCATCGCGACTGCCGTGTTCTTGACGAGTTTTCCGAGCATATAGCCGGTCGTATGCGCGAGGTTTTTGAACACCGCGTGCTTGGCCCCGACCTTCCACCTGTTGCCCGAGTGCAGCAGCTGTTTATACGCAAGATAGTGCTTAAAATAGAGAGTAATCTGTCGCAGTACCGCATAAACGAGGCGCTCGAGGCATTGCAAGCAGAACTTCTCGCTGATAAACGATATAAGAGTATCACAATGTACTACGATGTTGACCCGTTGTAGATGGTCTCTATTTATTATATTATTAACACTATTTTCGGTTAATATCTTGTTCATTTCCCTGCGAATAGGTAAATTTGCACAATTTTACGGGCAGTATATCCTAAAGTGATTATTGCCTCCACCAGAATAGAGCAAACAAACTATTCCAATATAATGAAGCGTTACAAAACATTAAACAACATCTTCGGATGGCTCACATTCCTAATTGCAGCTATTACATACTGCACAACGGTTGAGCCCACCGCAAGTTTCTGGGATTGTCCCGAGTTTATTCTTTCAGGCAACAAACTCGAGGTAGGTCACCCACCCGGTGCACCTTTCTTTATGCTCACAGCGAATCTCTTTTCGTCGTTTGCCGAGCCTCAACAAGTTGCATATATGGTTAACATAATGTCGGCATTGCTTAGTGCCGCCGGTATTCTGTTCCTCTTCTGGACAATTACTCATCTGGTGCGAAAACTGATTGTGGCAGATAGCACGAAAATTACAAACTCGCAGATTATAACCATTATCGGTTCGGGACTTGTGGGTGCTCTTGCCTATACCTGGAGCGATACATATTGGTTCAGCGCTGTCGAGGGCGAGGTTTACGGCTACTCGTCGTTGTTTACCGCTGCGGTGTTCTGGCTTATCCTGAAATGGGAAGAGCAGGCCAATTCGTCGCACAGCGACCGTTGGTTGGTGCTCATTGCCTATCTTGTTGGTCTCTCTATCGGTGTCCATCTGCTTAACTTGTTGTGTATCCCTGCCATTGTGCTTGTTGTCTACTTTAAGAAAAAGCCCAATGCAAGCGTAAAAGGAGCTTTCTTGGCACTTGTGCTGTCGGCGCTGATGGTGGCGGCTGTGCTCTACGGTATTGTGCCGGGAGTTGTAAAGGTTGGCGGATGGTTCGAACTGCTGTTTGTAAACACTCTTGGATTGCCCTTTAATACAGGTCTTATTACCTATTTGGTGTTGCTCTTCGGTGTGCTTGTTTGGGGACTCTTCGAGAGTGAGCGAGGCAAGAGCCGTCGTAATCTTGCCATAGCATTTGTAGCAGCTGTAGGACTTATGGGTATCCCCTTCTACGGTTATGGTACAATGAGCGTTATAATGGGTATTGCTGTGTTGGCTGTATTGTCGTATCTGCTCTTTGTAAAGGTCAAGGAGGAGTATATGCTTAATCTGCGCTTGTTGAATACCTCGCTTTTGTGTATGCTTCTTATTATGATTGGCTACTCGTCCTACGCGGTAATAGTAATTCGTTCGGCAGCCAATACACCTATGGACCAGAACTCTCCCGAGGATATATTCTCGCTTGGTACTTATCTTGGACGTGAGCAGTATGGCGACCGTCCTCTTTTCTATGGTCCTGCATACAGTTCGGAGTACAGCTATGTGCGTTCGGCCGATGGCTATCGTGCCGAGATTGTAGAGGGTGCGCCTGTATATGCTCCAAAGGAGAAGGCTACTCCCGATGAGAAAGATTCTTACGAACTTCTCAGACATAATATAGATGTGAAATATGCACAGAATATGCTCTTCCCTCGTATGTATAGCAAAGAGCACTCTATGTATGGAGCAAATAAGGTAAATCTGTATGAAGACTGGGTTGGTAAGATAAAAGGCAAAAAGGTACGTTATCGCATCGGTAGCGAGACCATCGACGTTGTAATGCCCACACAAGGAGAGAATTTGAGATTCTTCCTTAATTACCAGTTGAACTATATGTATTGGAGGTATTTCCTTTGGAATTTCGTCGGTCGTCAGAATGATATTCAGGGACACGGCGACTTGGACAAAGGTAATTGGATTACAGGTATCTCGTTTATAGATAATATGTTGATACCTAACCTCGAGAACATCCCTACCGCACTCAAAGAGAATAAAGGTCGCAATGTGTTCTATGCTCTGCCGCTTATTCTGGGTGTTCTGGGATTCCTGTGGCAGTTGCGCCGAGGCAAGCAGGGTGTGCAGCAGTTCTGGGTGGTATTCTTCCTGTTCTTTATGACAGGTATTGCCATTGTTCTCTATCTTAATCAGACACCCTTGCAGCCGCGTGAGCGCGACTATGCTTATGCAGGCTCGTTCTATGCGTTTGCTATTTGGATTGGAATGGGCGTAGCTGCAATTACCGATTTCTTGAAAAACAGAAATGCAGTGGTAAATGGCGCTGTTGCGGCGGTCTGCCTGCTTGTTCCTGTGCAGATGGTATCGCAGACGTGGGACGACCACGACCGCAGCGGACGTTATGCCTGCCGCGATTTCGGACAGAACTATCTGAACAGTATGCCCGAGGAGGGTAACCCCATTATCTTTACCTGTGGCGATAACGATACATTCCCCTTGTGGTACAGCCAGGAGGTAGAGGGTGTTCGCACCGACTCACGTGTGTGCAACCTCTCTTATCTGCAAACCGACTGGTACATCGACCAGATGCGTCGTCCCGCATACGATTCACCCTCTATTCCCATTATGTGGGAGAGAATAGACTATGCAGGTAACAGCAATGAAGCGGTGAGCGTTGTGCCCGAGTATAAAGATAAGATTCTTGCACTATACAAGCAGAACCCCGAGGCTGCCAAGAAAAACTGGGGCGAGAATCCATTCGAGATACAGAATATTATGAAATATTGGGTGCGTTCCAAGAACGAGACATTCCACATTATACCCACCGATACTCTTTATCTGAAGATAGACGCTGAGGCTGTAAGACGTTCGGGAATGATTGTCCCCGAGGAGTATACCGAGGCTATGCCCGAGTATATGAAAATATCTCTTAAGGGACGCAATCGCCTTTACCGTCACGACCTTATGCTCTTGGAGATGCTTGCACAAACCAATTGGGAGCGTCCTCTTTATATGTCAATGACAGTGGGTAAGAGCAACTATCTTGGTACGCTCAGCGACTTCTTTGTTCAGGAGGGTCTTGCCTATCGCATCACACCGTTCAATTGGAAGCAGCTTGGTTACAGTGGCAATAATGCCATAGACGAGGTTGTTGTTGCCGATACCGAGCGTTTCTACCATAATGTAATGGACCGATTCAAGTTCGGTGGTCTCAAGGATAACCCCGACTATTATGTCGATGAGACAACACAGCGTATGATACATACTCATCGCCGTCTGCTCTCGTCATTGGCAGCGCAATTGTGTGCCGAGGGAAAGAGAGATAAGGCTCTGAATGTTCTTAACCTTGCCGAGCGCGAGCTTCCTTCGTCAATCGTGCAACACGAATTCTTCAGCGGTGCCGAGATGGGTAGAACCTTAATCGAACTGGGCGAGACACAGAAAGCACGCGAGATACTCTCTATGATTGGTGACGAGCAGGTCGAGTACATCAATTGGTATGCAGGTATGAACAAAAAGACATTTGAAAGAGTGTTCAACAGCCTCAGAATGAATATAATGTGCTTGCAAAATATCGTTGAGGTCTTAGAGGCCGGAGGTAAAGATTATCAAGACCTTGCAATTAAGTACGATAAAGAGTTCGAACGCTTGTATAATATGATGAATAACAAGCTGACAGGTAATAAAAGGTCGTAACGTATGTTCATAGAGCAGGTTCCAACATTCTTCCGCAATCTGTACCCAAAGGCATTGTGGCGTATGGATGCTAACGACAGGTCGGTCTATCTGACCTTCGACGATGGCCCTATACCCGTAATTACCCCGTGGGTGGTTGAGTTGTTGGGACGCTATGGTATAAAAGCTACATTCTTTATGGTGGGCGATAATGTGCATAAATTCCCCCAGGAGTTTATGCAGGTTGTCGAAGGAGGACATCGTGTGGGTAATCACACTTTCAACCACTTGAAAGGGCTTTTTACCTCGACAAAGGATTACATCGATAATGTCGACCAGGCCGATGCCTTTATACATAGTAATCTCTTTCGTCCGCCGCACGGTCTATTGCGCACCTCGCAGTATCGCGAACTGAGCAAGCGCTATCAATTTGTTATGTGGGACCTTGTTACACGTGACTACAGTTTTCGTCTATATGGCGAGGATGTACTTGCAAACGTAAAGCGCTATACACGTAACGGCTCCATAATAACATTCCACGACTCTATGCGCAGCGAGAGTAATCTGCGATATGCCTTGCCGCGCTCTCTCGATTGGCTGTTAGAGCAAGGATATACATTCAAGGTTTTCGAGTGATGCAAAAAAGTGAACTTACACTATTTATAAAAGCTGAGGCCAAAAGCCTCGGCTTTTTGGTGTGTGGCATAGCAAAGGCCGATAGCGTTAACGAGCCGACGTCGGCCTATCTTGCACAGTGGGTAGGTGAGGGGAGAAACGGTACAATGGGCTATCTGCAACGCAACAGCGACAAACGCACCGATCCTCGCCTCTTGGTACCAGGTTGCCGCAGTATCGTGTGCGTTGCGCTTAACTACTGCCCCCGACCGCAAGATATTGTAAAAGGACATCTGCATCTGTCACGTTATGCTCTTGGCAAGGACTATCATAAGGTAGTAAAGGATAGGCTTTTTATGCTCCTTAAGCGCATAAATGAGCTGCATCCTGTGCAGGGACGCGCATTCTGCGACACAGCGCCGCTGTTGGAGCGCTATTGGGCAGCGCAGTCGGGCATAGGATTTATAGGGAAAAACCATCAGCTTATCATTCCCGAGGCAGGCTCCTATTTTTTCTTGGGCGAACTGCTCATTGATGCAGAGCTTGATTACGATGTACCTATGCTACAGAATCCTTGTGGCGACTGCGACCGATGCATAAAAGCCTGCCCTTCGGGTGCTCTAAAGGCCGATGGTTTCGATGCGCGTCAGTGCCTCTCCTATCTTACGATAGAGCACCGCGATGAACTGCCCAAAAACATCGGTAAAATGATGGGAAATTGCTTCTACGGCTGCGACCGTTGCCAAACATCGTGCCCCTATAATAGAGACGCTTGCTCAACCGATGTCACCGATTTTTGGGCTGCTGATGCTCTGCTTGCAATGAGTGACGATGATTGGCACAACCTTTCGAAGGAAAAATATAACGAACTATTTGCCGATAGTGCAGTAGAACGCTGCGGCTACCAACAGCTTATGCGAAACTTAAAGGCTGTAGAATGAATTTCTTTTGTAAACCAAATTAAAACAAAAATCCTATCAATCTTATTCCTTTTATTATTCTGTACAATAGCAGCAGCTAACGCACGTAACTGTAATATTGTAATTGCACAGGCAAGATGATAAAGGAGGTGAGTATCTCAACTTATGGCTATGACACTAAGGTATGGTGTTCCATTTGTGAGAGGTCCTATTGGAGATCAACCGGTCACATGCATGTTACTTGCCAATATTGCAGAGGAACAGGAAGAGGAGGAGGTAATTCATACTCCTCTTCATCTTCGTCAAGCCAAAGCAGCAGATCAAACGACGACTTTTTGGCAGCCAATTTAACATTCGAAGAGATGGATCAGCTACGTTTTTGGAACAAGTGTCTTTACACCGGTTATCCCTACGAAGGTCCCTGCCAGAGCTGTGGTGGCAGCAGAGTATGTAACTGGTGTAAAGGTTCGGGATATATTAATGCTGGTTTTGGTGGCCACTATGTTACTGTAATGTGTAACAACTGCTATAACGGAGCATGCAAGACCT
>JAGCKB010000053.1 GCA_017647725.1 Bacteroidaceae bacterium | reverse complement strand
GCGCGATGCAGATGTGCCATTCCTCGTCCTCCTCGACCCGAACGGCAAATTATTTTCACATAGTCTATAAAGTTCGATTCTGCCATAATATATAGTTCTATTCTTATGTTACTATTTTATTGGTTATAAGGGTTTTGTTTTACGAACCCACTTTCGCTCGGCAAAATAAACAAGTTTCCTTTGCTCTCGCTTAATCGTGGCTTTGTTTTACGAAACCACCACTGCTCGCAGTGTGTATATGTAAACATCTACACGCTCGCTTACAAGTGGCTTTACTGCTATTGAAAACATACACCCCTCGTCGATATATAAGAACAGAGAGGACGCGCTTTTTTTGCGGTGCATCCTCTCCTGTGGTTGTAGTTCGCTTATTAGATTTTGCTCTCTATTGCTGCTACAATATCGGCAAAAATGCGGTCAAGTTCGCCAAGACCGTTGATATAGCAGTGTTTGCCGTCGTTCTTGTACCAATCTTTAAGAGGTGCTGTCTGCTGATTGTATACAACAAGGCGTTTTTTTATTGTCTCCTCATTGTCGTCGGCGCGTCCCGATGCTTGTCCGCGGAGCAACAGACGTGTCATAAGCTCCTCTTCGGGAACATCAAGCTCAATCATTGCTGTCACATCCTGACCGCGCTCGTTGAGCATAGCTTTCAATGCCTCGGCCTGTGCTATTGTTCGGGGGAATCCGTCAAAGATAACGCCCTTACTGTCGACCAATGTATCGAGTTTAGAGGCAAGAATGCTTACCATAAGCTCATCGGGAATAAGCTGTCCGTTGTCGATAAGCCCTTTGGCGGTCTGACCGAGCTCGCTTCCTGCGGCAATCTCGGCACGTAAAACATCACCTGTAGAGATGTGGTCAAGATTGTACTTCTCTACTATCTTCTCGCTCTGTGTACCCTTACCTGAACCCGGGGCACCAAAAATCACAATATTAAGCATTTTGTATTTCGTTTATATTCTTACTAAAGTATTCTATTACTCTTCGGCTGCATCATATATATCGGGTAAATTACGTCCCAACCCGTCATAATCGAGACCGTAACCCACGATGAACCTGTCGGGGATTGTAAATGCGCTGTATTTTACCTCAACAGGCACTTTCAGACGTGCAGGTTTAAGGAAAAGAGATGCAATGTTAATGCTTGCCGGGTTATGTTTATTCAGCAGTTCAAGCATACGTTGCATTGTCAGACCTGTATCTACAATATCCTCTATCACAATAATATCACGTCCTTCAATACTATTATTCAACCCTATTACCTCGCGCACTTCACCAGTGGTTGTTGTTCCCTGATAGGACGACATTTTCACGAAAGATATTTCGCAATCGATATCAAGGTTACGCATAAGGTCGGCTGCAAACATAAACGCACCATTAAGCACTCCAAGCAGTATCGGACGCTTGCCTTGATAGTCATTGTTTATCTCGTTAGCAACTCTTTTCACCTCGCGTTCAATCTCTTCGCGTGGTATCGAAGTCACAAACTTCTTTCCGTGTAATTCCTTCGTCTGCATTTTTATCTTAGTTCGAGAATGTTTTAGATACGTCTTGTTATTACTCATTCTTAGAGTAATGCCTACAAAAGTAACATAAAGTTCCGAGATAAAGGGGAATTTGCCATTTTTTTTCATTCTATTAGCTTAATAATTATAACAAAGAGATTTTTATAAGGTAAAATTGAAAACAAATTCTTATCTTCGCGGCAAATTGCATTATCGTACACTAATTCCATAGGTACTATGAAAAGATTTTTTCTATATGCTCTATTGTTTGCCTCGGTACCTTGTACTGCGCAAACAGTAAATATCTTCGAGTCGGGGATGAACGAAGGTGTTACATACAGCCTGCCCGACACCCAACTTGATATTACGGTTGAGGCCGAATGTATAACACGTACACCGGGTGAATTCTGCCGCTATGCCGAGCGTTTTCTTCGCATAAGCGATGCCATTACAAGCGAGAGCAAGGAATGGGAACTGACGAGAGTATTGGTCAAGAGCAACGGAATACCCAACAGCAAAAAGACCTATACCGTAGCACTTGGAGACAACCCGATAAACAGCCTCGTCCTTACCGACAAGGGCATCCTCAGCGCCATCAACCGCAAGCCTGTTGAAACAGAAAGCAAAGAGACGAAGAGAGAGCCAAGACAGCGTGTCAACGCAAGTAAATATTTTACCGAGGAGATTCTTCAGGCAACATCAACGGCAAAAATGGCCGAGCTTGTGGCAAAAGAGATATATGCCATACGCGAGAGCAAACTGACAATCACACGCGGAACAGCAGATAACCTTCCACAAGACGGCGAGTCGATGCACCTTGTGCTTAATGAGCTCGACCTTCAAGAGCGCACTCTTACCGAGTTATTTACAGGACACACCGATACAATAAAGTACACCTGTAACATAAAATTCACCCCATCGGTCGAGAGCGACACGACACGTTCGGTACTATTCCGTTTCTCACACAAATTGGGTATATTAGAGCGTGACAACCTTGCAGGAGCTCCCATATACTACGATTTCAAGAACCTGAAAACAGTAAAGATTGAACCGGTCGATGACAAGAAAAAGAAAAAAGAGATAAAGAAAGAGGGAATATGTTACTCTTTGCCCGGTAAGGCACTTGTAAAGGTGTATACAGCATCAGAGACTCTTTTCGAGGCCGAGATACCATTTGCACAGCTTGGAACAGTAGAGGTACTTTCCCGTAAATTTTTCGACAAGAACGGAAGCACGAAAGTACTGTTCGACACTGTCACAGGAGGAATTATTGAGATAGAGAAATAACAACAAGAATAATAAAATAAAAAAACAGCAGAAATGTTTGAAAGCCTAAGCGAGCGCCTTGAACGCTCATTTAAAATACTTAAAGGTGAGGGACGCATCACCGAAGTAAACGTTGCCGAGACACTGAAAGATGTACGTAAAGCACTGCTTAATGCCGACGTAAACTACAAAGTAGCAAAAACCTTTACCGACACGGTAAAGAACAAGGCCATTGGTCAGAATGTGCTGACATCAATTCACCCCAGCCAGTTGATGATTAAGATTGTTCACGACGAGCTGACAACACTTATGGGTGGCGAAACTGCCGAAATAAACTACGAAGGACATCCCGCAGTGATACTTATGTCGGGTCTTCAAGGTTCGGGTAAGACAACATTCTCGTCGAAACTTGCAAATTACCTTAAGAAAAAGAAAAACCGTAACCCCCTGTTGGTCGCTTGCGACGTTTACCGTCCCGCAGCTATCGACCAGCTGAAGGTGCTCGGAGAGCAGATAGGCGTTCCCGTATACAGCGAGCCCGAGAGCAAAAATCCGGTGCAGATTGCCGAGAATGCCATCAAAGAGGCCAAGAAAGAGGGATATAACCTTGTTATCATAGATACCGCAGGTCGTTTGGCCGTAGACGAGGCTATGATGCAAGAGATTGCAGCCATAAAAGCCGCAATAAACCCCTCTGAAATTCTTTTCGTTGTCGACTCAATGACAGGTCAGGATGCCGTAAACACCGCCAAAGAGTTCAACGACCGACTCGACTTTACAGGAGTAGTACTTACCAAGCTCGATGGCGATACCCGAGGCGGTGCTGCCCTTTCGATTCGTACTGTAGTAAACAAGCCTATTAAATTCATTGGTACAGGCGAGAAGATGGAGGCGATAGACCTCTTCCACCCCAACCGTATGGCCGACCGTATATTGGGAATGGGAGACGTTGTATCACTCGTAGAGCGCGCACAGGAACAGTTCGACGAAGAGCAGGCCAAGAAGCTGCAACGTAAACTGGCACGTAATCAGTTCGACTTCAACGATTTCCTCGCGCAGATTGAGCAGATAAAGAAGATGGGTAACATCAAAGACCTTATGGCTATGATTCCCGGAATGGGCAAAGCCATAAAGGATATTGACATTGACGATAACGCATTCAAGAGCGTAGAGGCTATAATACACTCTATGACACCCAAAGAGCGCGAGAACCCCGACATCATAAACCAGTCGCGCCGCGAGCGCATTGCACGCGGTAGCGGTACAACACTGCAAGAGGTCAACCGTCTGATGAAGCAGTTCGAACAGATTCGCAAAGCGATGAAGACCGTAGCAGGCGGTAAAATGGGTAAGATGATGGGTGGAATGCCCCGTTTCAAGTAAAAAACTCTAAACAACCGATACATTATGCAATTAATAGATGGAAAAGCCATTGCGGCTACTATAAAGAGAGAGATTGCCGAGCAGGTCGAAAAGATGATTGCAGCGGGTAACAAACGTCCCCATTTGGCAGCCATTCTGGTTGGCCACGATGGTGGCAGTGAGACATACGTTGCCAACAAGGTACGCGCCTGCGAGGAGTGTGGATTCACATCTACCCTCATACGCTACGAGGAGGACGTAACCGAAGCCGAGCTTCTTGCTAAAGTACAGGAACTGAACGAGGATGCCGATGTAGACGGATTCATCGTACAGCTACCCCTTCCGCGTCATATCGACGAGCAAAAGGTTACCGAAGCAATCGACTATCGTAAAGATGTCGACGGTTTCCACCCTGTAAACGCAGGCCGCCTCTCTATCGGTCTCCCCTGTTTCTTATCGGCTACCCCCAATGGAATTATGGAGCTTCTGCGCCGATATAACATCGACACAAAGGGCAAGAAATGTGTTGTCCTGGGACGCAGTAATATCGTAGGCAAACCCGTTGCAAGCCTTATGATGCAAAAGCAGATTCCCGGTGATGCCACAGTAACAGTATGCCACAGCCACACAGCCAATATTGCCGAGGAGTGTCGTGCAGCAGATATAATAATTGCCGCGCTTGGACAGCCCCATTTTGTAAAGGCCGATATGGTAAAAGAGGGCGCAGTAATCATCGACGTTGGTACAACGCGTGTTCCCGATGCAACAAGAAAGTCGGGATTCCGTCTTTGCGGTGACGTAGATTTTGAGAATGTTGCTCCAAAATGCTCGTACATCACCCCCGTTCCCGGTGGTGTTGGTCCCATGACCATCGTATCACTTATGAAGAACACACTTCTTGCAGCTACACACGAGATTTATTAATCACCGCAAATGACAATTTTGCGAACAATTATAAGCACGACACTCCTTATGCTGGCATCTTTGCTGGCTGCACAGAGTGTCGTGCAACCTTTTTCGCGTCTGAATATTCTTTTCGGCGGCGACCTTATGCAGCATCAGAGCCAGATAGATGCAGCACGATGCGACAATGGCCGCTACAGCTACTCGGCCTGTTACGACTACATACGCACTGAGGTATCTGATGCCGATATTGCAATAGCCAATCTTGAAACCACCATAGGAAAGGGCAATTACGGTGGCTACCCGGCTTTCTGTGCTCCCGACAGTTTTTTATACGCAGCAAAAGGGGCAGGATTCGACATACTACTGTTTGCCAACAACCACTGCCTCGACAGAGGGCGTCGCGGAGCACTGCATACACTCGCAATGATGGACTCCCTTGGCATACAGCACTGCGGAGTCTACCGAGATAGTGTCGACCGCGAACGTCGAGTGCCACTTATTATAGAAAAGAAGGGAATACGCCTTGCGATACTCAACTACACCTACAGCACCAACGGAATTCCAGTTCCCCCGCCACTGATAGTAAACTTTATAGACAAGGAGGTGATTACAGCCGATATAAAGCGTGCCAGAGAGAGACAAGCCGATGCAATTATCGCCTGCATCCATTGGGGCGATGAATATGTAAGTGTGCCACCCAAGAGAGTGCGCGACCTCACCAACTGGCTCTTGGAACAGGGTGTCGACCATATCATAGGCGGCCATCCACACGTGCTACAGCCTATGGAGATTCGACACGATACCGTCGCTATGAGACGAAACGCCGTTGTCTACTCATTGGGTAACCTTATATCGGGAATGTATGCACGAGGGCGCGACGGGGGCGCTCTTGCCAAGATTACAATGTACCGTTTTGGCGAACTGGTATATCTTGGTGCGTTGGAATATGCCCTAACCTGGGTAGCCCGCCCGGGACGTGACGGAGTGCGAAACTTTACCATTCTACCGGCAGCACGTCCGCCTCTTCCTCTTTACGGCACATCCCGCTACAAAATAGATGAGTTTGTAAAAGACAGCCGCAGACTTTTCGATAAATACAACAAAGAGACGGGCGAATACATTATGAAAGAGTAGCAAAATGCCTCTATAAGAAACTCTTTCGGTAGATGTAGGTCAGATAGTCGTTGGAGTCGGTTTTCCACTCGTCGGGCATAAACTCGACAACCTTCTCGAAACCGTGGTGGGCATAGTAGCCGTGATTACACGATGAGTCGGTCCAAAGGTAGAGGTTCTCGTAGCCCTCGCTCTTTGCCAATGCCACAATCTCTGATCGTTAGTTCTATTTCTTACTTTAGTACCTCCGTAAAGATACTCAAATACTCTTCCTGTCCCACCTTGCAAACTTCATATAAAGACAGCATAGGATTCCAAGCAGTGCACCATAGAGGATCTCTGCGGTCCATACCAGTTCCACCCTTGTGGTAAGGTGTGTCATTGCCACAATGAAAAGGATATATACCACCAGGATTGCAGTCTCCAGATACAGGGCTGCAGAGGTGTTTCCCGTACCCGAAACAGCCTCAAAATAAGCATTGCCTATTCCCTGGAAAATTGTCCCGCTGCATATTACAAGAATGGAAGGGACAACCATCCGGGCAAAATCCAGGTCATCTGTGTATATGCCGGCAATCTGAACGGGGAAAAGTGCAACAATTATCAGAATGGGGATTGTGCACAACATGCAATTCTTCAGCACCTTGTTTATTGTCGGGAAGGCCTGTTCCCTTTTCCCTTCACCTATAATTCTGCTCACCAGAGTATTTGTGGTGGTTGAAAATGCAAAGCAAGGGGTTATGAGTATCATATAGATGCTCCTTGTTATGGATGAGATTCCGGTAGCGGTTTCACCCATCTTCTCTATAAGTACAAAAAAGATGAACCATACACTGAAGGAGAAAAGTTTCTGCACCATTGTAGGGGTGGAAATCTTAAGTATCCTCCCCATAAGTTCAGGCTCCGGAGCGTGAAGGCTGAACATGCCGTACTCCCTCTTTCCCAGTGTAATATAAGTATATGCCGTAAAGAACACAAAAGCAGAGATCTCCGCACACAACGATGCCAGTGCCGCTCCGCCAATACCCATCTGCGGGAGCCCCAAATTGCCGAATATAAGGCAATAATCCAGCGCTATGTTCACAACCGCCATAATTATGGTAGAATATGTAATCACCTTTGTATTGGATATCCCCACATACAAGGCCCTGTAGAGGAAGTTGAAACACACAAAGGCAATTCCCCACTGGCGGTATTTTATATAATCCAGAGAGGCTTCATAAATATTCTGCGAATCTATGAGATAGAGCAGAAGATGATCTGAGAAGAAATACAATATTGAAAACAATACCATCCCCAATAACAGGACAAACAGGGAACCATGCTGGAATATCACCCCTATCCTCCCGTAATTCCTCTCCCCAAAACGGCGTGCCACAATAATTTGGATTCCTATTGCAAAGCCGGCCGCCACCGTGGTAAATACAAAATAAAAGAGCCCGGCAAGCATGGATGCCCCCAAAGCAACCACACCAAGATGCCCCAGGAATGCGGTATCTGTAAAGTTGATGATGGTCTGGGCCATATTCCCCAACATAATGGGGAGTGCTATGCTCCATATTTCCCTATTGGTTATTTGTGCTTTCATATCTGCTCCGTAAAGATACAAAATATTTGCCGAAAATCCAAATCATAAGCACGGATTTGCTATTCAAAGGTTGTGAATAATAAATCATAGGTCTCGCCAATGAAGTATCGTAATGGTAAAAAGTCGCAATAATAGGCTATTATTACGATTCCGGTTGATTATTCCGACGTTTTTTTGTAAGTTTGCAGTAACATAAAATTAATTGAAATAGAACAGAAAGAGAATATGGCAACAGAATTACACAATCTATCGGACTACGACCCTAGCGTAACACCATCGGGCAAAGGTAAAAAAGTAGGAATAGTATATGCCGAGTGGAACTCCGAGATAACTTACGCACTGCGAGACGGTGCTATAAAGACACTTACCGAGAATGGTGTAGAGCAATCGGACATCACGGTAATGAGCGTACCGGGCAGTTTCGAGCTCATATATGGCGCCGCACAAATGGCAAAGAGCAATAGTTTCGACAGCATCATAGCTATCGGATGCGTGATACGTGGCGATACACCGCATTTCGACTACATCTGCGAGGGAGTAACAGCCGGACTATCTAAACTTAATGTAGAGTATGACACCCCGGTGATATTCGGCCTTATAACTACAAACAACCTATTGCAGGCACAGGAACGCAGTGGTGGCCGTTTAGGCAACAAGGGCGACGAGTGTGCTGTTACAGCATTGCATATGATGGATCGTCACAATTGGTTGCGTAACGAAGGTTTCATCAAATAGTGTCGGTATAAGATAACAATGCGACGTCTGCATCTTTTCAACTGCTCCAACGACCTTGCGCTTGCACAAGGAAGCAAAGAGTACATTGCACCCAAGAGCGTAACACAGATGGAGCGAGACCTTGCCCCACTCCCCTGGTGGTGGGCAAACGAGGGCGATGCAGTATTATTACCACCGTCGGCAGACAAAAGAGCTATAGAGAGTTTCTTCTCACAATATAACCGAGACATTATCTTTATAAACGATAATGAGGGATACGACACCCTGCGCCAATGCGCAGGGTGCGATTTTCGCCCATCACCTTGGGGGTGGAGCCGTGCTTCATCCGAGCGCTTTCGCCGCTTTGGTGTGCCCGACACACTTCTTCCCGACGACCGCTCAATAGATACAATGCGTACACTATCGAGCCGAGAGTTCGCAGCCGAATACATCGTAAAGCTATTAAACGAGACCAAGCTATCGAAATATAGAGCTATCTTAGCCGGCGACAAGATGCGTTTTATAAAAAGCCTCGAGGAGCTGCAAATGCCCGAGAGAACAATATTTAAATCACCGTGGTCGAGCAGCGGACGTGGGGTGTTTGCCGCCAACAACCTTGAAGAGCCCTCTATTCGCGAGAAACTGACAGGTTTTATAACTCGTCAAGGTGGTTTCATTGCCGATAAACTATACAACAAACAATTAGACTTTGCACTTGAATACCACATTCCGTCTAATAGCAAAGCCGAGTTTATTGGTTACTCGGTATTCGTAGCAGGAGGCAACGGATACTACGGACACAACATCGTCGCCCCACAAAACACCCTCAAAGAGTTCATCATAGAGAATGGGTGCAGCGAGAAGTTACTCGACACTCTTATAACGTCTCACTGCGCTATACTAACAGCGACCTTGAGCGGTAAATACAGCGGTGTAGTGGGAATAGACATGCTCACTGCCTATGAGAATGGTGGCACCATCGTACACCCCTGCATTGAGATTAATCTTAGAATGAATATAGGAGTATTGGCTATAATGGTAAATAATCTCATTGGTTGCGCCGACAAAGAGCTTGTCCCCGCCTCGGGTGCTATGTTCGGTGCTGCAGTAAAGAGCACAAGCTACACATTGCGCCTATAAAAAGGAGAAAGTGTTAAAAAATAGGTCTGTACTATAAAAGATTAAGTACAGAAAGAAACAAATAGTTTGCAGATACGAGTTTCGCAGCACCTTATAAATGCGAGAAAGGAATAAAACCTCTACAAAAAGGATAACAACAATAAGGATGTGCCCCTTGGGTACATCCTTATTGTTGTTATCCTTTCTTAATCGCTTGCTTACTCAGCTGTTGATGTAGCGGGAGCCTCCTCAACAGCAGGCTGCTCGAATCCTGTGGGTGCCATAGGATTCACACCGCTATTCTCAATTGCATTCTGCTGTACTGCACTACCAGCCTCTACTACCGAGTTGGGAAGTGAGATAGAAGCACCAATGCTGCAAATAGCCATTACAGCTGCCAATGTCCAAGTAGAAACCTCAAGAAAATCGGCAGTCTTTCTTACGCCCATAATCTGATTTGAAGATGCAAAGTTAGATGCAAGACCACCACCCTTTGAATTCTGAATCAAAACAATTCCACACATCAGCACTGCTGCCACCAAAACCACTACTAAAAAAAGTGTATACATTTCCTATTTTCTTTTTGTATGTTTAACTAATTTCTCTAAAAATCTAATTTGGTCTGCAAAGTAACGGTTTTTATTCGGATATTCCAAACATAATCGCCGAATAATTTCAAGTGCCTTATCATATTTACCCTGTTTAATGTAAATATTAGCAAGAGTTTCGGTAAAAAACGAACTATCCGAGGAGCCGACCTCTTGATTTTCGTCAAGTTGTGACTCATTCTCGTTACGCAACTGCAATGATATTTTCTCGTTACCGGCCGAGAGGAAGTCATCTATCAACTCTTGACCACGCAATTTAGGTATATCCTCTGCAGCGCTTTCCTCGGGCTCTTTAAGATAGGCCGAGGCATAGTCTATTGCCGCTGCTCCTTCGGCCTCTAATGAGAATTTATCTTTTGGCAGAGTATCGAGGAAGGCATCAATAAGGCTCATTGTGCGATCAATGGTTGGCTCCTCCTCAAGCACTTCCTCGGCAACAGGCGCACCATACCCCTCCATAAGTTCGAAGAGCACCATACGATTCTTCAAATAGAGTGCAGCCTTACGCAGTTCCTTACCAAACTCAATATCGTGTAAAAGATAGAGGTTTTTCAGCATTAAGAGACGTGCTGCATCGAAATAGGGGAAGCGCCCCACGAGCAATCTAAGTTCGTAGAGTGTCTCCCTGTTCAACTCCTCAGGGTTAGATATATATTTTATCAATGCCTCCATCTGCTATTACCAATTTGCCACTGCTGCGTTGAAGACCGACTCTACAATCTCATTAATCATCTGAGTAACAAGTTCCTCCTGAACACTATCAAGAGACTGTGTCGCATCAAAATCTCGCGTTGCCGAGAATGAGCGTTCAAAATCCTCTTCGTGGTTGGTGTTATTGGTAAATCGCACATTTACAGTTATCTTCAACTGTACCATAGCCGAATATCCATCGGCCGAGATTGACTTATTGAACTGGTCGTACGCTGTAATCTCACCAGCGAGTTGCAGGTCACCGCCACGCGGCAACTGACGCAATTTTGTTTTCTGCACAAAGGCATCGCTTAGCGCCTCGTTTAGCATTGGTGCCATAGGGCCCCACTGATAAGCAGCTCTATTTTGGAAGGTCTCCAGTGATATTGTCTTAACCTTGGTATAGTCGATAGAGGCACCTGTGAGTTTATAGCTCACCTTGCAGCCGACAAATACTACTGCTATAATAAAGGGCAGTAGAGCAAATAATGTATTACGTAGTTTATTCGATACCATATTCTTTTATTTTGCGATATAATGTTCGCTCCGAGATACCTAATTCACGTGCAGCATCACATCTACGTCCGTGATTTCTATCGAGAGCCGATATAATGGTTTTCTTTTGTACATCCTCGAGTGAGAGTGTTTCATCTACATACTCTACCTCATGCACAGGTATTGGTTGCTGCACCTGTATGTGCGATGGACTTTGTATCTGTATCGTGCCTGAGCTATGCAACATTTCGGATTGCTGATGATAGGGTTGCAGTGTCGTATCCTGCGGCTGCGCATCGTGTGCACCCATAAGGTCATTTACCTTGGCACGAAGTTCGTTTATCTCGCGGCGCATATCGAAGAGAAGCGTGTAGAGCATCTCTCGTTCACTTTTTCCGTTGTTTTGGGACGATGTGAGTACCGGCAGGTTATTACTACTACCCTGTGATGGGATATAATTCTGCATTGTTACCACCGTAATCTTGCGGTCAAGTTCCAGGATAGATATACGCTCAGCAATATTCTTTAATTGACGTATATTGCCAGGCCACGGGTAATCGAGGATAGCCTCGGTTGCAGCATCGTCGAGTTCTATTTTGGGGATATTGTATTTCGCCGAGAAGTCCAACGCAAATTTCTTAAAGAGCAGCAGAACATCATTGCCTCGCTCGCGCAGCGGAGGAATAGAGATTGGCACTGTGCAGAGACGGTAGTACAAATCTTCGCGGAATCGGCCGTTCTTAATAGCCTCGGGCAGGTTTACATTTGTGGCGCAAACAATGCGAACATCGGTCTTTTCGACCTTTGACGAGCCTACACGCATATACTCTCCATTTTCGAGCACACGCAACAGACGTGCCTGAGTCGACATTGGCAACTCGCCCACCTCATCAAGAAAAATAGTTCCACCATCGGCTTCACTGAAATATCCACGACGTTCGCTCACTGCATCGGTAAAGGCACCCTTTACGTGCCCAAACAGTTCCGAGTCTATTGTTCCTTCGGGGATTGCACCACAGTTGACAGCGAAATATTTTCCGTGCTTACGTGCACTATTTGTATGTATTATCTGAGGAAAAAACTCTTTTCCGGCACCACTCTCACCCGTAACAAGCACAGTAAGGTCGGTACGCGCTACCTGAATAGCCGTATCAATGGCACGCAATAGTTCGGGGGCATTGCCAATAATTCCAAACTGCTGCTTCACTCTCTGTATCTCTGATGTATCCATATATTACAACCGAGCGTTAATACTTTGCAAAATTATAGTTTTTCTTAGAAGCTGCTTAAATTTCCCATAAAAAATATTCATATAGAAGCTGACGGTTTCGTCGTTTTTTATATTCAAAAATGCCTGTTTGTTTCTTTTTTTCGGTTACATAGCCCGCTATGCGCCCTTAAAATATAAATAAACATCCAATTTTTGCTCTATAAAAAACT
>JAGCKB010000052.1 GCA_017647725.1 Bacteroidaceae bacterium | reverse complement strand
GAACTCGAAAAGACCGATAAAGAGGGAGCCGAGGCTAAAGTCGACCAGTTCCTTAAAGAAAGCAATGTTGGTGCATTCTACACCTATGTTATAGGTAATGCAATGCAGACAATAGGTAAAGTTGATTCGGCTGCTGTGGTAAAACTTCCGTTGGGACTTACAGTGCCTCTTGATAAGGAACTTGAGTGTCCTGCGACAATTCAGCTTGCTCAGATGGAGTTTACTCCTGTAGATGCAAATATGGACCTTATCGGCGAGTTTGTACTTCCCGAAAGTCCCGAACCCGAGAGTCTTGCTTATAGCGATATTCTAATATTCGCAGCGCGTAAACTATCGACCTCTCCCGAGGAGTTTATGCCAAAGACCGGTTCGTTGGGTCTTGTTAAGGACTTTAGATTAGAGGACCCCTCGTCCGACTTTGTCTTTACTTTCAAGGCACCTACAAACCAGGATTACAGCAAGGCAACCGACGGCTGTTTCATCTCTTGGGAGAATGGAGGATTCAAGGAGATGTGTGCAAGCATATCAATGAATATACCTTCGTCTAAAATAGTAAAGGATAATGGAAAAGACCCCATTGACCCCAACGTACATCCCGAGGTTACACTGACAGCCTTTATTGCCGATGCCGAGGACTGGTTCGCGACGGTAAAGATGGATCCTTTCCAGATTACAAGTGCTCCGGGTTACACCTTCAGCGCTGTGGGCGACTCGGTGGGTATTGTATTCGACCGCTCGAAGCGTCGTACACCCGCAGGAATTAAGTTCCCCGCAAACTACGACTACGACAAAGATGGTCTGGGACTAACAGCCGACCCCGGTACAAACGAGCAGGCCTACAACGAGTGGCAGGGCTTCTATTTCGAGGAGCTCAGCTGTAAGTTGCCGCACTTTGTAGAGCTTGATGACGAGGGCGACTCACGTGTTAAGATTGCTGTCAATAATATCATATACGACGAGTCGGGATTCTCAATGGGAGTTGAGGTCGATAGTCTGCTCAATCGTGGAACACCAAAGGTGGGCGGTTGGCGCATTACCATCGACAAGATATATATGAATATTAGGCAGAATAACTTTGGCGATGCAGGATTCAATGGCCGAATAGAGGTTCCGCTACTATATAAGAAAGGTACAAAGGATAAGGCCAAGATTGGCTATAAGGCCGATATAGCTTCTATTGACCACGGTACAAAGAAAGGTCTTGCCGTGAACTTCGGTATGCAGCAGGTTGAGGACTCTATAAGCCTCGACTTTATGCTGGCTAATGTCAATTTCTACAAAGACAGTACCTATTTCAATATTATATATTGCGACACTCTGCCCAAAGAGAAACAGACTCTTGTGGAGCTGTGTCTCGATGGTGATGTAGAGATTACCTGTACCGAGAGCATCGATTTTGAGCTACCAAAGATAAAGTTCGAGAAAATGCGTATAGCAAACTTCGAGAAAGGAGAACTGGATAAGAAAAAAGACCAAAAAGATGAAAAGAGCAATAAAAAGACCGAGAACAAGTCTTTGAAAGACCCGTCGGGTGATACCGATTTTCATACGGGACGCTGGGCATTGGCAGGCGACCCGGGAGAGGACGAAGGTAGCTTCTGGGGAGGTATGCCTATTGTCCTTGAGAAGATATCTATGGAGGTAGGCGACGGTGCCGAGGAACTTGGATTCTACATCGAGGGTGGTATTGTGGTAATGGGTAACAAGAAATTCGGTCTTGGCGCTACCGCAGGACTCACAATATGGTCGAAGATTGATTGGGAAGAGATGGCTCTCTCGTACGACCGTGTAGAGTTCAATACAATGCACGTCGAGGGACAATTTGCAGGAATGGTATCTGTGGTTGGAGACCTTACCGTAGCCGATGAAGAGGAAAAATCGGGATTCGATGCAGAACTCGAGATTAAGGTAAAGGGCCTCTTCGAGATGGATGTTGCAGGCGGATATTATAAGATACAAAAGGGCGATGAAGAGTTTAAGCTCGATGATGCCGATGAGAAGAACGATAAATACTATCACGCAGGATTCTTTGTGGCCGATGCCAAGCTTCCGCCTATCCCAATGGGTCCCGTATCATTGAAAGGCATATCCGGTGGTTTCTTCATCAACTACTCGGTTCCAATGTCGTCGCTCGATGGAACAGATGACTTTGTCACCACTCTTAAAGAGAATCTGAAACCGAAATATAAATCTTATGGCGGTATGTTCGGTGTCGACCTTGTTGTGGGCGAGGAGACTCTTATCAAGGGCGATGCCACTATGCTGCTGATGATTGATATTCAGAAAGATGGTGTACGTTGTCCGGGAGTATTGTTCCAGGGTAATGTTGCCGCGTTGTGTGCACCCGACTCGGACGAGGGACTTATAAACTCCAAGATTACAATTCTTTACGAGGATACTACAACTCCCGACCTGACTGACGAGGAGATGCAGACAATGAGTAAGGAAGATATAGCAGCTAACCTCGAAAAGAAGAAAGAGGAGCATAAACTGTTCCGTCTCACAATTACAGTGGATGCCGATATGGCAGGAATGTATAAACAGTTTACAGGTGAGGAGTTGCAGATTAAGAATCCTATGGTGGGACTCGAGGAGTTCGACCAAAAGAGTGCCGATAGCGAGAATCAGGGCGAGCAGAATAACTCGGAATCTTCGTCAGGAGCAGCCGAGAGCAAGGGATATATAAAGGCCGGAGCAAGCGCAAGCATAGGTCTTGAACTCGAGGTAAGACATTATCCTGCGCAGGATAAGACATTCTGGCACTTGTACGTTGGAGAGCCCGATGAGAGCAAGCGTTGCCGCATTACATTCATCGACTTTGAGGTTGGACGTAATTCGCCTGTAGGACTTTGGGCAAAGCAATATGCAAATGCCTATCTATGCTTGGGTAACGAGCTTCCGGGAGATGGTCAGTTGCCACCGCTTCCCGAGAAGGTTGTCGAGGCGCTTGGTATGAAGGGTGCCGACGGTAAGGTAGATAACAGTCTTAAAGGTAAGATAGCTGCGGCACGTGAACAGACTATGAAGGGTGGTCCCGCAGGTGGTATCAACGGTGGTATTATGCTTGGTGCTGCCATAGGTGCCGAGATAGGCTGTAATGCCGTATTCTGCTATGCCGAGGTCGAGGGTATGCTTGGTTTCGACCTAATCCTCAAACAGTACAAAGAGGGTATCAAATGTACCGACGGTCGTCGTGCAGGCGGTAAGAACGGATTCTATGCAACAGGACAGTTCTATGCTATGCTCAAGGGCGAGCTTGGACTTATGATTAACCTGTGGATATTCGAGGGTAAAGTGCCTCTCGTGGATATGACATTGGGTGCTCTGCTTCAGGGTGGTTTCCCCAACCCCACTTGGGTATATGGCCGTTTGCGTGCAAAGGGTTCGGTACTCGGTGGTCTTATTAAGTTCTCATCAACAATAGAGATGAAGGCGGGTAAGATATGTGTTCCCGAGATGGGCAACCCGCTCGACGATATAAAGGTATTCGGCGATGTTAATCCCGGTGACGAGGATATAGAGATTGGTTGGGCCGACAAGAGTCTTGTATCGTGCTACGGAAAATCGACCTTTACAACCAATATGAAGATTGGTAAGGTGCTTACCCTTGTAGATGAGGGCGAGACTATGCAGCGTGCCGGAATGGATGGCGATGGAAATAATGTGCTTCGTAAATATGTGTTCTATCTCGACAAGCTGTTCGAGCTTTGTAAATATGACGAGTCGGACAATACAAACGACAACCGTTCGAGAACCACTACTTATGTAACACACATCAATCCCACTTACGACCAGGAGAACTACGAGATACAGCTTGGTGCTTTGCAGCCCCGCACGCTTTATCGCATTAAGCTGCGCGGTACCTGTAAGGAGATTGTAGATGGTGAGGAGGTTAATCCTATCTACAAGGATACAATCACAGGAAAGAAGGTACATCGTCCATTTGCCGATGAGCGTTACGTATATTTCCGCACCGATAAACTAAGCGACGATATAAATAAGGAGGTGGCAAACTATCTGCCTAACCTCACTCCCTTCACACAGACTCTTGACGAGGTTACACAACCTTCGTTTATGGAGATGCACGAGCGTCCCGACTATTGGTTGAACCCCGACCACGAGTTTGTTGCAAGCATAAAGGTTTATGATAGTAAAACAAATACTTACGTATTCCCCGATGCTCGCGACCGATTGCGCAAGGGACAGATTACAAAGTACGATAATTTGCAGGTTGTTGAGGTTGTCGAGCAGGGTATAGACGAGAGCAACAATAACTTTAAGTTTGCAACCGTAACTCTGCAAAATCCTGTTCCAAGAGAGTACTTCAAGGTATCGGACAAGGTACGTTTCGAAATAAGACGCATCAACCGCGCACAACTCGACTCATATATGGATATGGTAGAGGAGAGCTATAAGAATATCTTGGCGCTTACCAAAGAGGATATGGCCGAGTATGAGTCGCAGCTCGATGCAATGGATGCTGCAATTGCCGAGGGAGACAAAAAGGCGGGCGACAAGAATACCAACCAGGCTATACGCGACCTCTATAATTACTATAAGGAGATGAGCGACCTTTATGGCGAGAACGAGGCCGAGCAACGTATGAAGGAGTACAAAGAGGAACTAAAGGCAAATACATCTGCTTTTGCCGAGGTTGTCTATACTCAGGATTACAAATACAACGGCCAGGCTTCTTTCCTCGATTATGTGACTAAGAGCGATAATTGGAGCTATTCGGGCAGCGATGCCAACGATACAAACACATCGACAGTCTATTGCCAGATGGTGGATATTGTAACCAAAGAGGAGGCTGCTAAGATTAGCGGTGGCTATGACCCCAATGCTGTATATGGCTTTAGAACAACAGAGAACCGAAGCAATAACCCCTATTTTGCGTTGAACTATTGGAACTCAACAGCGGCTGTCTGGCGTGCTCCTAAGTACGACCTATGCAGCCGTCCATTCGACGAGTGTAACTTCTCGGGCTCAACTTCACTATCGTATAACCTTACTTATCCCTATCTGCGTAGAGGTATTTCCGAGGGTAGTAAGTATAGCGATACGCAGTATGAGGTTGGACTTAACCCCAAATTTGCGGTCGATTGGTTCAGATTCGATGATATGACGACCTATACACGTAATGCTTCGGGTAAGAAAAAGATATTCAAGATAATATGGTATGCAATATACAATGATGCTTATCTTGCACAGAATTTCGAGACTATGTTGAAGCAGTACTATAACAGTGACCTGAAATATGGAATAGATAATAATAAGAGAAAAGACCTGAAGAATCTGGTTGACAGATTTGCCGACAATGGTTCAATGATGCAGGTTTATTCCAACTATGTAAGTGACGGTGGATATTCTGCCGGTTCAAGGTCGTGGGTGCAGATTCCACGCTGGCAGATTGCACTTATGTATGCTGCCGACAACACCGGTAAGTATGGACTTAATGCAAGTAATAGTCGCGCAGCTACATCGGCTTATAAATATTTTACAGGTCAGTGGAGCACATTCAAAGCCGATAATTACCTGAATAGAATAAAGGAGTTAAAGGTTAGAATACGTTTCAGTGACGGATATAATATTGCCGAGGCAAGCGGTAAGGGCAGGGTTGAGCCTACTAAGTTTGGTGTACGTCCAACTACGAGTGCAAAGAGAACAGCTATAATAAACTGTAACATAAATGGTAAGGGACTGAACGGTATTACCGATAATAATATCTCTATCAATCGCGAAGAGTATGTTACCATCGGCGACCCCGTAATGCTTGAATATCTCTTAACCAATTACGATAAGAACGATGATGGCCGATTGCACATTGATGAGATGGCGGCAATAACAACGCTGAAACTCGACTTCTCGACAATCAAGGGAGAGGTTACTCGTCCTAATCAACCTGTTCCGGGCATTGTGTCGCTGGATGCTCTTAAACTTATGCCTAATCTTAAAAAGTTAGAGCTGCTTAATAACATGAATGGTGATATGTCCAATTCGGCTTATAATAAGTTCCACACTCTTAATAAGACTTTGAGATTGGACGGTAACCCCAAACTTCAGGAGTTGACACTCGAAAAATGGTATGTCGATAGTTTGGATTTGAGATATAATACCGAACTAAGTAAACTGAATATCGATATGCGCAGTAGAAATAACAGGGTATCTCCAAGTGTTAATACTGTAAGAAACTCCGAGGGTGTAAGTTATCTCGATGTAAGCAAGTGTACAAAGTTGTGGGATCTTAGAGTTATCGGCTGTTTCATAGAGACACTCGACCTGTCCAACATTGCTACACTCGAGGTGCTCGACCTTAGAATG
>JAGCKB010000051.1 GCA_017647725.1 Bacteroidaceae bacterium | reverse complement strand
GTAATAATCAACTGCAAGACCTGAGAATGCAGGAGCAGTCGGGTGTGCAAGCAAGCGAGCAGGGTTTCGATTTGCTTAATAATGCTCTATTAGGTGTGAACTGGGGAAAAGAGAAATAAACTTAGAAGCTGTTTAAATTTATATCGTCAAGTTTTTTATAGAGCAAAAATTGGATGTTTATTTATGTTTTAAGGGCGCATAGCGGGCTATGTAACCGCAAAAAAGAAACAAACAGGCATTTTTGAATATAAAAAACGACGAAACCGTCAGCTTCTATATGAATATTTTTTTTAGAAATTAAAACAGCTTCTTAAATAGATAACAGTATGTACGAAAGAGAAAAAAAAAGATTGGCTTCGATGGTTGATTTTGAGAAGAACCGGGAGAAAACAGAGCAGCGTAGACATTCGGCAATGCTTGTTGCCGACAGCCTCACAAATTTGGCTTCGATGTATGCTCGCAGCAAAGGCGCACGCTATGCAATGGGAACAAATATGGCAGCTCCTCAAACCAAAAGGCTTCTTGCGGCACGTGAGAATAGTGCCAATGCACAGCGTAATTACAATGCACTTATGGCCGAACAGGCCTTTAAGAATATAATAGATGCCGGTAACCCTAAAACGGCAAATGAGACGATGCCAACAGTGGGCAAGCAGCAATCATCCTTGAAAGGATATGCCAATAACTTCGCAAAAAAACATTCGCCCGATGTTGTTTCGGCAAATCGAAATTTATCGCGTTGGGGTCGCGTATTTAAAACTAAGAATAATGGATAAAAATCGGATAACACTAAAAAACTATTACTATGAGAAACAGCAATGAAAAAGATGGCTTGCTATTTGGTGATAGCAAGAGAGAGAGATTTAAAATTGATTATTTGTCGGGGGCACGCGATAGAACGATGAGTACCGAGGATAAGGGGTATGTGGCAGGTCTTGCCGATAATATGCTTGCTTCGGAACTGCAATTGAAGCGAGGACTCGAGCAACTCGACTCTTGGGACAGTAATACTATGAACAATTATCTCAAAGAGAGCCAGAAAAATTTCCTTGTACCAAAAGACAGTGAGGAGCGTCGACGCATGCAGTTTGTAACCGCTCCGGCAGTAGTCGACGAAGCCATTAATGACTATTATAAAGAGACATTTGCTCCTAAACTAAAAGAACAACGTGCCAGGGCCGATGAAAGTGGTATGGAAATATACAAGAGTTATGCAAGCGTACCTGGTGCCGATGCTTCGCTTGCTCTTGCCTCTTTGAATAAGAGAATAGACCCCGTT
This sequence comes from Bacteroidaceae bacterium, assembly GCA_017647725.1. GTDB lineage: Bacteria > Bacteroidota > Bacteroidia > Bacteroidales > Bacteroidaceae > HGM04593. The sequence continues at coordinate 16,618 of JAGCKB010000051.1, read as the reverse complement.
GCTACAATTAATACCGCAATATCAAATCTTGACGATGAGAGGCTCGATGCCATTGCCGAGCGCTATGCCCACTATGCCGGCATCGATGCCAAGGAATACCGCAAGCAGATTCTTGAGCCGGCACTACGTCAGAGAGCAATTGATGAACTTATAGAGGAGAAAAAACCTAAAAACGAAGCAGAGTATTTCTTAAGAAGTGCGCGCCGTAATTCGCTTATGGGTTCGCTATTCGATATGCGCCATTATGGTTATAAAGGTTCTTCGCATATGTATATCGATGATGCAGCAATGGAGCGTTATAACCCCTCGCGTGGCGAACGGTTGGCAGCCGGTGTCGGAGGATTATTGCTTGACGGTGTGTTGTTTGCCGGGATAGGCACAGTAGCCTCGCAATTTACAGGAAAAGCCACTAATATGGTAGTAAATAATGTAATAAACAGAATGGTGGCAAAAGGTCTATCGCGCGAAATAGCCGGACAGACTGCTAAAAGTGCTGTTCTTGGCAGCTTGAAGACGAAAATTGCACAAAGTGCTATGACTCAGGGACTGACATTGGGTACCTATGACGCCGCGCATAGTGTGGTAGATGATATTCTGCACGGTGAGAGTCCTGATGCCTCTTCGGCATTGTCGGCATTTGGAAAAGGCTTCTCAACGGGTACAGCGTTGGGCGTGGTGGGAACACCATTGCGTTACGCTTCGCGCGGACTAACAGGTGGCAAACGTCTTATGGCTTCCGCCGGTATATTGGGTGCCGAGTCGGCTGTGTTTACAGCCTCTACCGAGGGTGCGAAAATGCTCGAAGGGGTGAGCATAGAACCTATTGACCTCATAAATGATTTTGGCGATAGCTTTGCAACTATTCTTGCAATGCGAATGTTTCATTGGCGTCCATCGGGAGCATCAAATAAACTGAATACGGTGGGGCGTCTCAAGAGCGAACTGCGTTTCTCTATCCCCGAGCAGAATGAGATTGCAAAAGCCGGTGTTACTCCCGATGAGTTCATTGCCAATCTCGAGAAATCATTAAATGTCTACCAAAAGGGGAGTGATAAGGCCGCCGAACAGGTGAGAGAGGACTATGTAAAACTAATGTCATCATCGGATTTAGCGGCATCTACACGCTCTAAATTGCTTTATATTGTAGAGAATAAATTAACCTCTACACCTCCCGAACCTGTCGATTATCGCGTCGATACGAAAGGGAATGATAGCTTTACTCTATCGACATTTGATGCCGAGGGACAACACATCGAGACTATAGAGTGCGGTAGTCGCGAAGAACTTAAAAGCGTCTATTTTAATCGTCTCGGAAAACTGCGTCGCAACAGAATTGCATCGCACGAGAGAGCATTGCTGCAAAGTTACGACTCGCAGAATTTTTTACGTCAGGCTGGTAATTATGCTCGCGAAACAGGTACCGATATTGAGCATCTTTCCGATGTTATGTATCGTAAAGCACGAAACGAAAATATCTCGGCCGAAGAGCAGGGGATGCTCGATGAAATTCTGCGTCGTTCCAATTACTCCGACAGTGAGGTGGGGCAGATGCTGCACTCTATTCGTCGCTCGCTCGAACAGGAGTATAACCTGAACGAGGGCAGTCTCCTCAGTGCAATAGAAAAACCCTGGTACTACTGTTCGCAGGATGAGAATCTGGCACTCAATAAATATGAAAAACTAATGGACGGTGAGGTCAAGAAACTCTATTCAGGTGTTTCTAAGGAGCGCTCCAATGAACTCTCGGGGATGGGCAACGAGTATGCGGGACTGGGAAACAGCCAGCTCAAGGAGCAGGAGAATCGGGATTATCGCGATATGGTAATAAGAACCGGTGCCAAGATGAACAAAGGCTCTATACCAACGTTCAGCGAGCAGTTCGGCTTATTCTCTGACGGTACACATAAGCCTGCCGATTGGGATGAGACATACGTGTGGAATCCCAATAATCACCGACATACCCCTAAGGATATCGACCGTATGGCTATCGAGGCACAACGCTTGGGCGATAAATTTGGCAATAGTATCGAGGTTATTACCGATGAGAGTCAGATTGAGACTTCTGACCCTGAATACTTCTACAAGGTGCGTTCGTGCGGATGGTATGACGAGGGTACAGGAAGGGTTGTTATAAATCTGCCCAATAACCAAAATATAGCCGAGGTGCGTAAAACTGTGCTTCACGAGGTTGTTGGTCATAAAGGATTTGCCGAACTGTTCGGATACTACTACTACGATTTTCTCGAGGAGGTATATCGGCGCGGTAGTAAGGAGGTGCGCGATGCCATCGACTATCAGGCCGAGCGCAAAGGACGTTCGCATCACGCCGGTGCCGATGAGTATCTTGCTATTCTTACCGAGCGTGTCGAAAATACTCCGGAACAACGCAATATCATCAGACGTTTCTGTGATTTTGTGCGCGAGATGCTGCAACGCTACAACATTTACAAGGGCGAACTAAGTGAATCGGATATCCTATCGCTCATACGTCGTCACCACGATGCTATGGCTAAGCGTCGTTCCTATGACAGCTATCGTAGCGCAGCGTTTCGTCCCTTTGAAACAGCATCGCGTCGCGACGGAGGGTATAGTGACGAGGGTGTGGCTTTCAGACGCTATATCAGGGATATGAAAGATGATCCCAATCTCGACGGCTTACATCACGGATTTCACGATTTCAAGCGCCGAATGTATGGCGATGTAGATTTTGACCAATTCAGATACCGCGATTATGGTCTCAAAGGTCTTGAACGAATGGGTAAACTGCCTTATTTTATTACGAACAGATATGAAGATGCTCAAAAAAAGTCGAATTACTGGAATAATGATAATGTTGATGAACTAACCGGGTGGAGGAGGCAGGAAGACTCGGGTAAATGGTTTATGAATACAGTAGATGTCATAGACAAAGTAAAAGTCTACGATTATGTTTATCGAACACTTCGTTTGAAAAACCAGGGATTGGCACATTATTATAACGAACTGAAAAACAAACCGGCAGATGAACGCACTAACGAAGAAGAGGGTTTTCTCGAGCGCGCTCGCAAGATAGCCGATGATTACGACTCCTCGGCTAAGATTAACGATATTATGTACGATTGGGCTCTGTTTAAGGCCTATCCCGAGATCGCCGAGATGCCTGTGACTTTCTGCGAACTAAAAGGACGTTATGCTATTTACGATGTTGAGAATAAACGCCTCCTTGTCGATAAGAAAGGCTTTCTCGACCCTTTGTTCAAGGATGAACTCTATTATACAATGCAGCACGTTATTCAAGATGTTGAGGGTGCCGTGGTGAAACCTGTCAGCAAATATAATACAATAAGTAAAGCAAATATTGCCTACAATATGGCTCGCGGGAATTTTAATAGATGGGGTGAACCGCAATTTGCTTCCAAAGATAATGTAGCCAAAGAGCATTGGGAGGAGTTTAAAATGAAATATGGTGTCTCTGCCGATGATTTCTTAAAACGTTATCCCGATGCCGAGAGTTTCATTGATTGGAATATAAAGCCAAGATGGTACGACGACAACGGTGAATCGTTGCGCAACTATGCAAAGAAAACATCGGAACTAAAAGCTTTTCTTGGAGGTCCTATCGACCTCATAAAAGAGGTGTTGCTGAATACTCCTCGCGAGAATAGTGCCAAGACCCTTCGCGAGGCCGAGAGGGAGAGAGGTATAGTGTCAGAGGTTCCCTATTATTCACTCCCTGAATATCAGTACTACGGTGGTGGTCGCAGTGCCGAAGAGATTGCAGCTGAGCATAATGATAGGTATGGTGTTGGCTCTGAGCGCGATTTCTTGAGAAATAATGAAGAGCAACAAAAGACTAAACGTCGAAAGAGAAAACAAAAGAGCGAGGTAACCCGTAACGATGAAACGAATGTAGTTGAACCATTGGACGAAGTTGCCGAGAGACTTAAAGAGCTATCAAGAAAGATAGAAGAGGCTCAGAAAAAGTCAATTGGCAAATAAGAAGCTGTTTAAATTTCTAAAAAAAACATTCATATAGAAGCTGACGGTTTCGTCGTTTTTTATATTCAAAAAAGCCTGTTTGTTTCTTTTTTGCGGTTACATAGCCCGCTATGCGCCCTTAAAATATAAATAAACATCCAATTTTTGCTCTATAAAAAACTTGACGATATAAATTTAAACAGCTTCTAATTCAACTGTAATAGTAAAACAAATGAAAATTATTTAATATGAACAAGTTCCTTAATCGTAAAGTAAAGCCTACTCCAGCCGGGGAGAAGAGATGTGATGATACCGAGAAAGGCTCGGCTATCAATTTCCTTGAAGAGTGTGCTGCTTGTTGGAACTCCCTCGAAGAGGCCCGTCGCAAACTGCGACGGAGCCTTATGTATAGTTACGGTGACCAATGGGGCGACTATGTTCGTGACCCCGATTCGTCGGCTTATATAACCGAGGGCGACCTTATAAAGAAAAATGGAAAGGTGCCGCTGAAGAACAATATGATTGCGCCTATACTCAGTAATATCGACGGTCAGTTGCGACAGAATCTTATGCGTCCTATCTGTGTGGCACGCGATAGCCGGGAATCGACGTTAGGCGAGATGATGTCTATTGCAGTGGAGTATGTGCACGATATTAATGAACTCGAAGAACTTGACTCTGATTCTATGCGTATGCTGCTCAACGGAGGAATGATAGCACAGCGCATCGAGTATGGTGTTAATGCCTCGAAAGATAAACGCGATGTCTGGGTCTATGGTGTCAATCCATCCCGTCTCTTTTTCAATACCAATCTCGAGGATGTGCGTATGTGGGATTTAACCTGTGTGGGAGAACTCTTCGATATGTCTTTGGACGATGTTCTTGCTCATTTTGGCGATACTCCCGAGAAAAAGAGATTTATAAAGGATATTTATGGAGAGGTCGAGAATCGCTATCTCGATAGTCGTGCAATGCAGGGCGACGAGACGCAAACGTTGACATTTTATTCTCCATCGCGCGCTGACCTTTGTCGCGTAATACTTGGCTGGAAGTTAGAGTCGCGCGACAGCTATCGTTGGAACGATACGCTGCACGGAACCTGGGGTTATCTGCCATATAACGAAGATAGTCGACTATTACTCGAAGAGACCAACCGCAGACGTCGTGAAGAGGCACAGCAGAGTGGGGTGGCTGATGATGATTTTCTTGGGGTGGAGTACGATTTTGCCATTGAACGCTATTGGTATTATCGTTATATGTCGCCTATGGGCGATGTCCTGCAAGAGGGACGCAGCCCCTATTGGCACGGTGAGCATAATTATGTGCTTCATCTTTATCCAATGATACAGGGACGTTTAGGCAATTTTGTCGAACAATTCATCGACCAGCAACGAGCAATAAACCGAACAGCTACTCTTATCGATTTTATTCGTGGAACGTCGTCGAAAGGTGTTCTTGTCGTCGATGATGAGGCTTTCGAGAGTATGTCTCGCGAAGAGGTGATTGACGAATATGTGCGGTATAACGGAGTATTATTCGTGAGGTTGAAGCCGGGACAGAGTATCGATGGGGTTGTACGGCAATATAACAGTGGCGCAGCCGTAGCCGGAGATTTTGAATTGTTGAATCTGCAACTGCGTCTTATCAACGAAATATCGGGAGTAAATTCGGCAATGCAGGGACAGGCACCTAAAGCCGGTACACCGGCAAGCCTTTATGCACAGCAGGTGCAGAACTCGTCGTTAAACCTAAGAGGATTATTCGATGGGTTCCGCGCATTTCGTCGTCGCCGCGATACCAAATTGTTGAAGATGATACAACAATACTATACCGATGAGCGTTATCTCGATATTGCAGGTCGCGAATATGCCGATGAGTCGCGTTGGTACTCGCCTCAGAAAGTGCGTAACAGTGAGTTTGACCTTACTCTCAGCGAAGGGTATAACACTCCGGCCTATCAGATGTTGGCTAATGATTTCTTAATGCAGTTGTTCCAAGCGCAGGCTCTTGATTTAAAGACTATGCTCGAAAACAGCAGTTATCCGTTTGCCAAGAAGATACTCGAAGCAATAAAACGTAACGAAGAGCAGGCTGCCAATAACCAACCTATGCAGGGCATACCAACGGAACTTTTAGAACAGATAGCACAGGCAAGGACTAACGAGAGTGTACCCCTGCAATAGCGTGTAGATTTCTATAAATGTTTTTTTGGATAAAATTAAACAACATATTGCTGTCCTTTAGTAAAAAATGCTTATCTTCGCAGATGAAAAACGTATATTGCTATAACAAACTAAATTTAATACAATTATGAAAAGATTTTTTGCACTCTCGGTAGTTGCTCTTATGATGTTCGCTGCATTTGTTACAACATCTTGCAGCACCGCAAAGTCTATTAACAGCAGCTTTGTAAAGAATGGTTATACAATGACCACACTTACAGCACAGCAGCAAGAGAGTTTGGCGCCTGTAATGAAGGCTTTCCCCGCTTTCAATCAGACTGCAATGGGTTACCTTCAGACCGGAAATGCAACAACTTTTGTTTATCAGGTAGATGAGCAGGTGTGGAACGCATATTGTGCCTCTTTGGAGTCGGCCGGATTCTCGAATATGGGTACAGGCTATGTGAAAGCCGACAAGAGTGTTGGTGCTACCTATAATATTTCGGGTAAGTTCACAACTATCTACAAGCAGCAATTGTTGTTGGTGACATACACCTGGAGCAATTTCTAATAGTACCTGGTAAAAAGAATTTCTTGTTTATAAGCGGCTGCAACAAAAAACTTTGTTGCAGCCGCTGTTTTTAAGCAAAGTTTCGCGATATTTTTGTATCTTAGCGCTGTTTTTAGACTACCTATAAACCAAATTTTGAGGCGATATGACCCCCGAAGAGAGAATAAGCGAGCTGCGCGAGCAGTTACATCAGCATAATTATAACTATTATGTACTGAACAACCCCACAATAAGCGATTTTGAATTCGACTCCCTTTTGCGCGAATTGCAGCAATTGGAGGAGGCTAATCCTCATTTGTATGATGCCAATTCGCCAACGCAACGTGTGGGAAGTGATATAACGAAAGAGTTTCGACAAGTCGCACATAAATACCCAATGCTTTCACTTGGAAATACCTACTCAAAAAGTGAGGTAGCCGAGTTTTATGAGCGCGTCCGACGAGCCTTGAACGAAGATTTTGAAATCTGTTGCGAACTTAAATTTGACGGAACATCTATCTCTCTTACCTATGTCGATGGAAAATTGGTTCAGGCTGTAACGCGTGGCGATGGTGAAAAGGGCGATGATGTCACTGCAAATGTAAGAACAATACGCACCATTCCTTTAGTGCTTAAAGGCAGCGGCTACCCACAAGAATTTGAGATTCGTGGCGAGGTGCTTATGCCCTGGAATGTGTTCGAACGGCTAAACACAGAGCGTGCATCGCAAGGCGAAACTCTTTTTGCCAATCCTCGTAATGCAGCCTCGGGAACACTTAAATTGCAAGACTCTTCGGTGGTGGCGCAGCGTTGTCTTGATGCCTACCTTTACTATCTTCTTGGCGAGGAACTGCCGGCCGATGGTCATTACGATAATCTGCAGGCTGCTGCGTCGTGGGGGTTCAAGGTCGCCGATACGATGTGCCGATGTAAGACCCTTGAAGAGATTTTTGAATATATCGACCGTATGGACACCCTGCGCAAGACACTTCCCGTTGCCACCGATGGCATTGTGCTGAAAGTGGACTCTCTGCGTCAGCAACGTCATTTGGGATATACTGCAAAATCACCTCGTTGGGCAATAGCCTATAAGTTCCAGGCCGAGCGCGCAGTCACACGACTTAACGAGGTAACCTATCAGGTGGGACGCACCGGTGTAGTTACTCCTGTTGCCAATCTCGACCCCGTGCAGCTATCGGGAACTATAGTTAAGCGAGCTTCATTGCATAATGCCGATATAATAGAGAAACTCGACCTTCATATTGGCGATTTTGTTTATGTCGAGAAGGGTGGTGAGATTATTCCCAAGATAACGGGTGTCGACCTCGACTCACGTCTGCTCGTTGGCGATAAAGTGCAGTTCGTGAAGAACTGTCCCGAGTGTGGTACCCCTTTGATTCGTGTCGAGGGTGAAGCAGCTCACTACTGTCCCAATACCACAAACTGCCCACCTCAACTCAAAGGAAAAATAGAACATTTCGTTTCTCGTGAAGCAATGAACATAGACTCATTGGGCCCCGAGACAATTGAGATGCTTTTTGCTTTGGGGTTGCTGAAGGATGTTGCCGACCTATATACCATTGATCCATCCGACCTGATGTTCTTGCCGCGTATGGGTGTAAAATCGGCCGAAAATATTGTTTCGGGAATTGCATCGTCGCTTGCAGTGCCATTTGAACGTGTGCTCTTTGCTCTTGGTATACGCTTCGTCGGTGTCACTGTTGCCAAACGTCTTGCACGAGCTTTTCATAATATAGATGCTCTTATGTCAGCGACTATGGAACAACTCACCGAGATTGATGAGATAGGTGAGCGCATAGCAACAGCTGTGCTTCAGTTCTTTGCCATTGAATCGAACCGCAACCTTGTAGAGAGACTGCGCACTGCAGGAGTGAAATTCGTGATCGATGACGAAGTTCTGCAAGGGCGCACACAACTTCTCAAAGGACAAAGCATAGTAATCAGCGGAGTGTTCTCTCTTCATTCGCGTGACGAATACAAGGATATGATAGAAAAAAATGGAGGTAAAAATGTTGGAAGTGTAAGTAAATCAACAAGTTTTATTCTTGCAGGAGAGAATATGGGACCAAGCAAACTCGAGAAAGCACAAAAATTAGGTGTGCGCTTAGTTGACGAAAATGAGTTCCTTAATATGTTAAATAAATAATAAATTATTATAGAATTAAAATATTTATCAACGAAAATGACAATAGTTGACAAAAAATGATGTAAATTTGTCAGCAAAATTAAAAAAGTGCGGTGTTAATTGAAAATATTAAATACTGCGTAAAAAGAATTACACAAATATACTCTTAATTTTATGACGCGAAGAAGATTAACAGGAATGGGAGTAGCTCTTGTTACCCCCTTTACAGAGATGGGTGAAGTTGATTATGTAGCACTCGACAATTTAGTACAAACACAGATTGATGCCGGAACCGATTTTCTATGTGTTCTTGGTACAACAGCAGAGACACCTACATTAAACCTCGAAGAGAAACGCAACGTTCGAAAGCGCGTCATAGATAAAGTTGCGGGTCGTATGCCTATTCTCTTGGGAGTAGGAGGTAACTGCACACAGGCTGTGATAAATGAGTTATTAACCGAGGATTTTACAGGTGTTGATGCTATTCTATCGGTGACACCGTTTTACAATAAACCTAACCAAGAGGGACTTTACCGTCACTATCGTGCATTGGCAGCGGCGACACCGCTTCCTATTTATATGTATAACGTTCCCGGCCGTACAGGAGTAAATATGTTGCCCGATACAGTTATACGTCTTGCTACCGAGTGTCCCAATATCGCAGGAGTAAAAGAGGCATCGGGAAATCTTGCCCAGATTAAAGAGATTGCCGATCGTGCTCCCGAGGGTTTCGATGTTCTTTCAGGTGACGATGGTCTTGTGTGCGATATTATCAAAATAGGTGGAGTAGGTGCTGTAACAGTATTCGGAAATGCCTACCCCGCAGCCTTTACACGTATGACACACCTTGCAATGGAAGGTAAGCACGATGAGGCTAAGCAACTCGACGAGGCTTTCTCACAGGTGTGCACACTTCTTTTTGCCGATGGTAATCCTGCCGGAGTAAAATCACTTCTTGCGCATCAGGGTAAGATGGGCAATAATCTTCGTCTGCCATTGGCGCCAGCACGTAAAGATGTCGATGATGCTATGTTCGAGGCGATGAAGACTCTCGACGCATATCTGGCAGCTAACTGATTTACATAAAAATGAAGCCAAAAGTACTCATAACATATAATATATTCGGTGAACTCTACCGCGAGATTCTTAAAGAATTTGAGGTTACTATGCCTCCACTCGGGGTCGAGAGCTTTACTTATGACGAAGTACTCGATGTTATAGGAGATTACGATGCGCTTCTCTCGATGTGGAATTTTCCTGTAGACAAGCGTCTGCTCGATGCTGCACATAAACTTAAGATAGTAGCAAATTTTGCTGTTGGATACGACAATATAGATGTTGTCGAGGCTACAACGCACGGTGTTACAATAGCAAACACCCCCGACCCGGTTACAGCACCCACTGCAGATATTGCAGTGGGGCTTATGATTGATGTTATGCGAGGAATTACCTCTTTTGACAAGTTACAGCGCAAGGGTAATTATGTCAAAGGCATAATGAAAAATCTTGGAACATCGTTAAGCGGCAAACGTTTAGGTATTTTAGGTATGGGACGCATTGGAAAAGCCGTTGCAAAGCGCGCTTTATCATTCGGGATGGAGATTGTTTATAATAACCGTAATAGACTCACAGTTGCCGACGAACAGGAGTACTTGGCACGATACGTAGGCCTTGACGAACTTTTTTCAACAGCCGATGTTGTCTCTATAAATGCACCGCTAACCCCCGAGACCTTTCATATTGTCGATGCTGCGCGACTTGCACAGATGAAACCATCGGCCTTTCTCATAAACACAGCGCGTGGCCCATTGGTCGATGAAAAAGCACTTGTTGAGGCACTGCGAGGTGGTACCATTGCCGGCGCAGGGCTCGATGTCTATGAGTTTAATGATGCTGTTACCGATGAACTTCTTGCACTTGATAATACAGTGCTCACACCGCATATAGGAACGCAGACCGTCGATGGCAGGCGCGAGATGGCGCAGTTTGCGGCAACCAACATTGTTAACTTCTTTTTTGGTGGTAGGGTAGCACGTGTAAATAATATATAGTATTCCAAAAATGGAAAAACTGAAGAAGTTCTTAGATGAGAAGGTTGCTATTTACAATTCACCTGAGTTTATAGCAAATGACCCGGTACAGTTCCCACATGCCTTTAGTGATCAACGCGATATAGAGATTGCTGCACTGCTTGCTTCAGTGATAGCGTGGGGTACCCGAACAATGATAATACGTTCGGGTAAAAAAATGCTGTTCGATATTATGGGCGGCAAACCCTATGACTATATTATGCGCGGTGATTGGGGAGCGCTCGATGATTCAAGCAATATTCATCGCACATTCTTTGTTCGCGACTTTAAATATCTGTGTCGCGGTCTGCAAGATATCTACAATAACAAAAATACAATGGAGGCTCTGTTTGCCGAAGAACCCGATATGTGGAGCGGAATACATAGTTTGCGCTCGGCATTGGCACTCTCGAACGATGGTGTCTCTACAAGACACATTTCCAATCCTGTAGCACACTCGGGCAAGCCGGCTTCGGCTTGTAAAAGGTTGCATATGATGTTGCGCTGGCTTTGTCGACGTGACGGCATTGTCGACCTTGGAATATGGCAACAGATTGACCCGTCCCGCCTTATGGTACCTGTAGATGTGCATGTGTCGCGTACAGGGCGTATATTAGGACTCATCGAGCGCAAGGCAAATGACCGTCGCACAGTTGAGTTGCTAACAGAGAAACTATCACTTTTATGCCCCGAAGACCCTGTGAAATATGACTTTGCACTATTTGGTATAGGCGTCGAAGGAGTTACAATTTAGAAGCGGCTAAATATATATCGCTTCTCGATAAACAACTAAAAGATTAAAAAAGAATAATATTATGGCCAAAATAACAAAAGAAGAAGCGTTGCGCTACCACGAAGGAAAGCGCCCCGGAAAAATAGAGGTAGTACCCACAAAACCCTATTTTACACAAACCGATCTTTCATTAGCCTATTCACCGGGAGTAGCCGAGCCTTGTCTCGAGATTCAGAAGAATCCGCAGGATGCTTATCGCTATACCGATAAAGGTAATCTTGTAGCAGTTATTTCAAACGGAACAGCAGTATTGGGATTAGGTAACATCGGTGCTCTTAGCGGCAAACCGGTTATGGAAGGAAAAGGTCTGCTATTTAAGATATATGCAGGAGTAGATGTCTTTGATATAGAAGTAGATGAGAGCGATCCCGATAAATTTGTCGAGGCTGTTAAGGCTATCTCTCCCACTTTCGGAGGAATAAACCTTGAGGATATAAAAGCTCCCGAGTGTTTCGAGATTGAACGTCGTCTAAAAGAGGAACTCGATATTCCCGTTATGCACGACGACCAGCACGGAACAGCGATTATTTCGGCAGCAGGAATGCTAAATGCACTTGAGGTAAACGGCAAAAAGATATCTGAAATAAAAGTTGTGGTAAACGGTGCAGGCGCAGCCGCAATCTCTTGTGCAAGGCTGTATGTGGCATTGGGAGTGAAGAAAGAGAATATTGTAATGCTCGACAGTAAAGGAGTAATCTCTGTTTCGCGCGAGCGACTCACCCCCGAGAAGATAGAGTTTGCCACCACACGCAACGATATTCATACACTTGAAGAGGCTGTTGTCGGTGCCGACCTCTTCCTCGGTCTTTCAAAAGGCAACATACTCACCAAAGAGATGGTATGCTCAATGGCAAAAGACCCCATAGTCTTTGCTCTTGCCAATCCCGTTCCCGAAATATCGTATGAAGATGCAATGGCAAGCCGTCCTGATGTTCTAATGAGTACAGGTCGCAGCGATTATCCCAATCAGATAAACAATGTAATAGGCTTCCCATATATTTTCCGAGGAGCACTCGACACAGCCGCAACGGCTATTAACGAAGAGATGAAACTGGCTGCTGTCCATGCCATTGCCGACCTTGCCAAGCAACCCGTTCCCGAGATTGTAAACAAGGTCTACCACGTTAATAACCTCACATTTGGTCGCGACTATTTCATACCCAAGCCAGTCGATCCCCGTCTGCTCACCGAGGTGTCGGCAGCGGTGGCAAAGGCAGCTATCGACAGTGGAGTAGCGCGCAGAACAATTACCGATTGGGACAAATACAAAGAGCATCTGCGCGAGTTTATGGGACGCGAGTCGAAGCTGACACAGCAGATATATGATACGGCACGCACAAGCCCACAGCGCGTAGTATTTGCCGAAGGTGCTCATCCTTCTATGATGAAAGCCGCTGTTCAAGCTAAGGAAGAGGGAATATGTCATCCCATTCTTCTTGGTAATGACGAACGTATTGCAAAGCTTGCAAAAGAACTCGACCTTAGCCTTGATGGAATAGAGGTTGTCAATCTGCGTCATGACCGCGAGGCATTGCGTCGCGAACGTTATGCACGTATTCTTAACGACAAGCGTCAACGCGAGGGATATACCTTTGAAGAGGCAAACGATAAAATGTTCGAGCGCAACTACTTTGGAATGATGATGGTCGAGACAGGTGATGCCGACGCATTCATAACAGGATTATATACGAAATATTCCAATACAATTAAGGTTGCAAAAGAGGTAATCGGCTTACAAGAGGGCTTCGACCATTTTGCAACAATGCACATTCTTAACTCAAAGAAAGGCACCTATTTCGTGGCAGATACACTTATAAATCGCAATCCCAATAGCGACACCCTTGTCGATATAGCCCGTTTGAGTGAGAAAGCGCTTCACTTCTTTAATCACGAACCGGTGATGGCTATGGTCTCTTACAGTAATTTCGGAAGCGACCAGGGTGGTAGTGCCGGCGACGTGCATAATGCAATCGAGCGTCTGCATCGCGAGCACCCCGATTGGGTAATAGATGGTGAGATGCAGGTTAATGTGGCGCTGAATCGCGAACTGCGTGACAGTAAATATCCCTTCTCACGTCTCTATGGTAAGGATGTAAACACGCTTATCTTCCCCTGTCTTAGTGCAGCCAATAGCTCGTATAAGATGTTACAAGCATTAAGCTCCGACACCGAGATAATAGGCCCCATTCAGATGGGACTGAACAAACCAATTCACTTTATCGACTTCGAGAGCTCGGTGCAGGATATTCTTAATGTAACAGCAATTGCGGTAATCGATGCTATTACAAACAAAAAGAAGCAGTAAATAGAATTGCTGATATCGAACTGAATGTGAGAGCTCTTATTTTTAGCAAACCAACCATTAGTAAATAATGATTAAAAAAGAACGCATAGATGTTGCAGATGTTCTAAGAGGATTGGCTGTACTTGGAATAGTGCTGCTGCATAGCCTCGAGCACTTTAATTTTTACAGTTACCCTGGCACCGAAAGCACATTGCTGCAATTCTCGAACAAGGCGATATGGGATTCTACAAGTTTTCTGCTCGCAGGAAAAGCCTATGGAATTTTTGCCCTTCTTTTCGGATTCAGTTTCTATATTCAGGATAGTAGGCAATTGGAAAAGGGGAACGATTTTCGTCTTAGGTTTATGTGGCGATTGCTACTGCTGTTCCTATGGGGGCAAATCAATGCGATGTTCTTTACCGCCGAGGTGCTTGTGCTATATGCTGTTACAGGATTTGTGTTGCCGCTGTTTGCTCGATGCAGTAATCGCACCTTGCTCATTGCCGCAGCAATAATGATGATGCAACCGCTGGAAATAGGCGAGATGATATATGCAATCTTTAATCCAGAATATGTTGCACCTAAGTCGCTTGATTCACAATTTTGGGGTACAGCTTATATGGTTCAGAGCAGCGGTACATTTATAGAGACTGCCAAAATGAACTTGTGGGAGGGACAGTTGGCGAGTCTTGCTTGGGCGTGGGAGAATGCACGCTTTTTCCAGACACCGGCTCTCTTCCTACTTGGAATGTGGATGGGTCGACAGAAATTGTTTACCTGCAGCGAGAAAAATATTCGCTTTTGGCTGGCAACAGCTGGATGCGCACTTGTGCTTTTCTTCCCACTGCGTGGATTAGAGCCAATGCTCAAGGAATTTGTTACAAACAGCGCTGTAGCATCACCAGCGATACTTATAGTAAGCTCACTCTATAAATTCGCATTTATGATGCTCCTTGTCTCGGCAATAGTGTTGCTTTACTACCTTACCTCACTCAAGAAGTTTTTGGATAAGATAATTCCCTACGGACGTATGAGTCTTACCAACTACATTACTCAATCGGTTATAGGTAGTTTTATCTTCTACCATTGGGGATTACATTTAAGCCTTAATTATACATACAGCCTGTTTGTTGGAATAGGAATATTCGTTGCACAGTATATTTTTGCCTGCATTTGGTTCAGGAACCATAAGCAGGGACCGCTTGAATATATATGGAAAAAAGCAACATGGTTATCTTGTAGCAAATAATATCTGGTTTTATTTGTTTGCCAAACATCTTTGACCTATAAATAATTCTACTTATTCAACCTCATAACAACGAGGATAATCCAAAATAATAAATGGGTTATCCTCGTTGTTCCTACCTATTGTGGCGGGGTTGCATATGAACAAACTATTATTAATATTAGAATTAACATTATTTTGTAGTATT
Source organism: Bacteroidaceae bacterium (assembly GCA_017647725.1). GTDB lineage: Bacteria > Bacteroidota > Bacteroidia > Bacteroidales > Bacteroidaceae > HGM04593. The sequence continues at coordinate 1,224 of JAGCKB010000051.1, read as the reverse complement.
TTTTTATTCTAAAACTTGCTTTTGCTGTTTAAATATTATAATTTTGCAAATTGAAATTGTACGAAGCACAATGAGACAATTAAAAATTACAAAAAGCATCACAAACCGCGAAAGCGCTTCGCTCGACAAGTACTTGCAGGAAATTGGCCGTGAAGACCTCATTACCGTAGAGGAAGAGGTGGAATTGGCCCAGAAAATCCGCAAGGGCGATCGTTTGGCGTTGGAGAAGTTGACAAGAGCCAACTTACGTTTCGTAGTATCGGTAGCAAAGCAGTATCAGAACCAGGGCCTCAGTCTTCCCGACCTTATCAACGAGGGTAATCTTGGTCTTATTAAGGCTGCCGAGAAATTCGACGAGACACGTGGTTTCAAGTTCATTAGTTATGCCGTATGGTGGATTAGACAATCGATTCTTCAAGCTCTGGCCGAGCAGTCGAGAATTGTGCGCTTGCCTTTGAACCAGGTTGGTTCGCTCAATAAGATTAGCAAGGCATTCTCGAAATTTGAGCAAGAAAATGAACGTCGTCCCTCGGCCGAAGAACTTGCCGACCAGTTGGATCTTCCTGTAGACAAGGTTGTAGATTCGCTAAAGGTATCGGGTCGTCATATTTCGGTTGACGCACCTTTTGTCGATGGCGAGGACAATAGTCTGCTCGATGTTCTTGTGAACGATGATTCTCCTATGGCCGACAATCTTTTGGTTAGCGAGTCTTTGTCGCGTGAAATTGACCGTGCATTATCGACATTGGCCGATAGAGAGAAAGAGATTATCCAAATGTTCTTTGGAATAGGTACACAGGAAATGACTCTCGAGGAGATTGGCGATAAGTTTGGTCTGACACGTGAGCGCGTAAGACAGATTAAAGAGAAGGCTATTCGTCGTTTGAAACAGAATCAGCGTAGTAAGCTGCTTAAATCCTATTTGGGATAACATTATTAAGAGAATTAGTGCCGGGTCATCCTTTGTGGGGTGGCCCGTTTTTATGGCGGTTTTCGTAAATATCGTGCAAATGTGAAAGCGGCGTTCGGTATATTCGGTATATTAATTATTGAGGATTAACATTATTTCTATTAATCCTGCCTTTTGTAAACAAGTTTTTTATTATCTTCGCAGATTGAATATCTGTTTAGTGCATATATGTTTATGCGCAAGAATAAAAATTGTATGAAAAAAAGTCTTTCTTTAATAGTAATGTCAATGTTGCTGGTGTTTACAGCATCGGC
>JAGCKB010000050.1 GCA_017647725.1 Bacteroidaceae bacterium | reverse complement strand
CAACGTGTTAATAGTTCGCGTGGTAAATTGTAGTGCGGTATTACTATTGACAGTAATATCATATTATAGGTCTTTTAGCATAGTTTGTTGTGGAATATCGCATAGTTGCGACTGTGGAATGAGGCTCCGAAAAGGGCAAATGTGGTGTATTTTATTTTTGTCTTAAGGGGAACCTCTTTCTTATAAAGTGTCTTTAGTGGTATCCTCTCGCCTTTGAGCAGGTCGCAGGCGGCTTGTTGCTGTTGCTTGCTGCCGTCGCTGCATCTTAGGAGGTCGGTAAGGTTGTCGAGGGCGCGAAATAGTATGTCGTGACTCTCGGTCTCCATCTTGTACTCGTTCTTTACTTTTTTGTAAAGGTTGACGAGGTTCTTGTATCGGAACTGCTGGGTAGCGAAGGAGTAGCTGTTGGATATGCTGCCTTCGTGGTCGTAGTAGTAGTAAAAACCTGCGTCGGAGTAGTAGACGGTCTGACTGCTCTCTATGAGGGTGGGGGTTACCATTGTGTCTTCAAATACTTCGCCCTCGGGGTAGCGTATGAAGAAAAATAGCTCGGAACGGTATATCTTATTGCACGAGTAGCTGTGCTCGTAGCCTTTGCGTCTTATCCAATCGCAGAATATATTGCTGCTGCCTGTGATTTTCTCGGGCTTGAATGAGATAATATGGCTGTTGGGCGACTCGTAGTGCTCGATAACGGGGTATTCGAGGATGTCGATATCGGGGTTCGATGCCAATATGCGCATATTGTAGTAGTAGGTTCCCGATGCTACGGTGTCGTCGCCGTCGACAAATGTGATGTATTCGCCTTGCGCAACGGCAAGGCCTGCATTGCGTGCCGAGGAGAGACCGCCGTTCTTTTTGTGGATGACGCGCACTTTGTCGCACTCTTGTGCGTAGCGGTCGCAAATGGCGCCACAGTGGTCGGGGGAACCGTCGTCGACAAGAATGAGCTCATAGTCGGTGTATGTTTGCTGCAAAATGCTTTCAATGCAATTTTGCAGGTGTCGTCTGACTTTATAAACCGGTACTATGATGCTTAATTTCATCTCTCTTGTGGCTTGTTGGCGATATAAATTTAAATAGTTTCTAAATTACCTGCGAAGATAATAAAATTTTGTATGTGGCATCCTTTTATTTGAAAAAAATATTCAGAAGTGAATAATGTTGCTCATAAAATGTATTGTAGATGTTGTTGAAGTGTAAATATTTATTGCTGTAGATGCCTGCCTTTGGGGTATTTTTATTATCTTCGCAAGAATTTTGTATTTTACATTGGACGAAGAGTATATTTCGCGATGGGCGAATCGAATGATAATAGTGTAGAACAGGGTAGCTACGGTCGTACTGTTAAATATCTTGGAATTTTTGGAGGGGCACAGGGAGTGTCTATGCTCCTTAATTTGTTGCGTAACAAGGTCGCGAGTGTGCTTTTGGGTGTGTCGGGACTTTCGGTGATTGCTATTTTCAATCGCACAATACAGATGTTTAGCGACTGTACGGGACTGAGCCTTGCGTTCAGTGCTATAAGAACAATGGCCGATGCATACGAGAATGCCGATGCACACGTCGTAGAGCGTTGTGTGAAGGTGGTGCGTAGTGTGGCGTTCCTGACAGGGCTTGTGGGTATGCTGCTTATGCTCTCTGTTACGCCTTTCATAAGTGAGTGGATTTTTGGCGAAAATCACACTTACTATCTGCCTCGCTTCTTGATGCTTGCTCCGGTGGTCTTTTTAATGGCAATCTCCAATGGTGAGTTGGCAATATTGCGCGGTATAAAACAGCTTAATAAGGTGGCGGTATACACTTTTGCCACTGCACTTATATCGTTGCTCGTTGCTGTGCCGCTCTATTATGTAATGGGTGTGGGTGGTATCTTCCCTGCTATCTTGATTACTGCTTTTTTGCAGATGGTGGTGCTGCTCCATTTCTCGTGTCCGCTGTACCGGTACAGTGTGTCGCCATTCTCGGCGAAGCTTCTGCGTGAGGGATGGGATATGGTGAAATTGGGGGCAGGATATATTTATGCCTCTATTCTGGCATCGTGTGCAATGTGGTTTATTTGTGCTATGCTCTCGGATATTGGCGATGGCGAGACGGCGGGACTCTTTACTGCGGGATTGGCTATGGTGACAATGTTGCCAGGTATCTTGTTTGCAGCACTCGACTCGGAGTATTATCCTCGTCTCTCGGGGGTGGCAAAGAGAATATCTGTGCGCAATGGAATGGTGAATGAGCAGGTCGAGGTGCAGTTGCTCATACAATCGCCTGTGCTAATGGCTTTTATGGTGGCAATGCCTTTGCTCATTCCTCTGTTGTACGATAGTGAATTTATGTCTGCCGTGGTTATGGCGCAGGTGGCAATGTTTGGTATGTTTATGCGCACAATGACTTATCCAATCTCTTTTCTGCCGCTTGCATCGAGCGACTCATTGCTTTTTTTGGGGTTGGAGTCGGTTTATAATGTGATGCTTGTGCTTTTTGTGCTTGCCGGATATTCTTCATCGGGAATGTTAGGGGTTGGCGCGGGGGTTGCTCTTACACACATAGTGGATTTTGCTATTGTGTATGCTGTTGCGCATTTTAAATATGGTTTCTCATTATCGCGTCGAGTGGTTCTATATTTTATTATACAGTTGCCATTGATGTTGGCTGCCTTATCATTCTCATTTATGCAACCCTGCGGACTGTTCTATTGGCTTGGGAATGGTGCGTGTGTGTTATTGTCGTCACTCGTTTCGCTCTATTTCTTGCATAAATACTCAGGCTTTTTGAGTAAAATAGTGAATAGGTTCATAAGAAAAAGGGGGTAATGTGATGATAAAATTCTATTATATAATTATAGCGTTTCTGCTTGCGTGCCCTGTTAATGTGGCAGCGCAGAGTAACGATAGCATAGAGCTTGCTTCGCCGTTTGATTTTCCTTTGCTTCTAAGTGGAAACTTTGGTGAGTTGCGCTCCAATCATTTTCACGGTGGATTGGATTTTAAAACACAGGGAGTGGTTGGTAAGCCCATACGTGTCCCTGCCGATGGATATATCTCGCGTGCTACGGTTACTCCGGGTGGATATGGTAGGGCTCTGTATGTTACTCATAACTGTGGATATGTTACAGTGTATGGTCATCTCGAGGCTTTCCCCGATAGCATAGCGGCAAGGGTACGTGCCAGGCAGTATGCCGAAGAGGCTTTTTCGGTCGACCTCAGTTTCGAACCTTATGAATTTCCTGTAAAGCGTGGCGAGGTGCTTGCTCTTGCCGGAAATACAGGATACTCTTTTGGTCCGCATCTGCATTTTGAGGTTCGTGCGGCCTATGGTAACGAGATGATAAATCCCATCCGTTTCTATCATAAACTGTTGAAGGATAGTCGTCCGCCGCGTGCTCATTCGGTGGCTGTGTCTCCCTATCCCGGGGGTGGAGTGGTTAATGGCGGTGCTACTGCTGTAACACGTAGGATGAGAGGCAGTCATCTTGGCGATACTTTGCGTGTGTGGGGTATGGTCGAACTTTCGGTAAGGGCAAATGATTATATGGATAATACCAATAATAATTATGGTGTTTACTCTATTGAACTGTTTGTCGATGATTCTCTTCGCTTCAGCAGCAGAATGGATGGCTATTCGCGCACCGAGAACCGCTTGATAAATGCCTGGGTCGACTACGACCGTTACATCAAGCGTGGCGAGTGGTATCAGCATACATCGGTGCAGGAGAATAACCCTCTGCGCATCCTATCACCCGATAATAATAGAGGATGGATTACGATTGACAGAGAGCGTGTATATAATGTGGAACTTGTTCTTGGCGATTATCACGGAAATAAAAGCAGATACACTATGGCGCTGCGCGGTGTGCGCGACTCTATCCCCTCTGTCGAGTCGTTGGATGCTCACTATCTTTATTGGTTCCTTAATAATGAGTTATCTTATCCCGGGATGAGGCTTTCAATTCCTCGTGGCGAACTTTTCGAGAATGCTCTGCTCACTGTGACCGAGGATAGTACAGTACGCAATATATCGCGACGATATAATATTGGTAGTAAGATATATCCTTTGCGCGGAAAGGGTTCAATAGCTTTTGAGATATTGGATACATTGCAAGGTATCTCACCCAGGAAATATTACGTGCGTCGAGTGACAAAGAGTGACAGCAGCAATGTTGGCGGTGTCTATAACAATGGATGGATTACTGCCGATATTTCGCAGTTGGGATGCTATGAAGTGGGTATCGATACATTCCCTCCCACGCTAAAACCAGTGAATGAAAAAAAATGGTCGCGTAGTGGCGTAATAACATTTGCTATGGGCGACAGGGGGCGCGGAGTGAAGGAGTTTAAAGGGCTTATAGACGGGGCTTTTGTGCTCTTCGAGTATAGTAGCAAGAGCGGACGCATCACCTGTAATATGCGTCGTGAGAAGGTGCGTCGCGGCTTGCACACCCTACAGTTGACTGTTACCGATAATGCAGGAAACACAACTGTTGTTGAGAAGAAAATAAGGTATTAATAATATAAACTAATGATTATGAAAAAGATTCTATTGTCAGTCATCTGCGCTCTAGCTTCGTTTGTGGCAGCAGATGCGTGTACCAATTTTATCGTCGGCAAAAAAGCGTCGGCCGATGGTTCGGTGTTTATCTCGTACAGTGCCGACAGCTATGGAATGAGTGGTTTTGTGGCTCATTTCCCCGCTGCAGTACACCCCGAGGGTACAATGCGCGAGATTTATAATTGGGATTCGGGAGACTATTTAGGTTGTATTCCCGAGGCTCGTCGCACCTATAATGTGCTTGGAAACATAAATGAGTATCAGGTAGCTATTGCCGAGACTACTTTTGGCGGTCGTGAGGAACTTGTTGATACAACAGGACTTATCGACTATGGTAATCTAATTTACATTGCTTTGCAGCGCTCAAAAACAGCACGTGAGGCAATAGATGTAATGACCTCTCTTGTTCAGGAGTATGGATATTACAGCAGCGGCGAGAGTTTCTCTATTGCCGATAAAAATGAGGCGTGGATTTTGGAGATGATAGGAAAGGGTGGTAAAGAGAAGGGTGCCGTATGGGTGGCAATACGTATCCCCGATGACTGCATCTCGGCACACGCCAACCAGGCCCGTATCCGTAAATTCGATATGAAGGATAAGGAGAATGTGCGTTACTCGAAGGATGTGATTAAGTTTGCACGTAAGATGGGATATTTCGATGGCAAAGACGAGGATTTTGACTTTGCAGCAGCTTATTGTCCTGCCGATTTTGGTGGTCTTCGTTACTGCGATGCTCGCGTGTGGAGTTTCTTTAATATGTTCGGTGCCGAGGATATGAATAAATATCTTGCTTGGGCATCGGGTGATGCAACAGCCGAGCCTATGCCTCTTTATATGAAGCCTAAAGCACCAGTCACTCTTAAGGATATGCAGAATGGAATGCGCGACCACTACGAGGGTACTCCTTTTGATGTTACAAAGGACTTGGGTGCAGGCCCCTTTAATATGCCTTATCGTCTCTCGCCCCTTAGTTTCAAGGTAGATGGAAAAGAGTATTTCAACGAGCGTCCTATCTCTACATTCCAGACAGCTTTTACATTTGTGGCACAGCTGCGCAGCTATTTGCCCGACGCTGTAGGTGGAGTGATGTGGTTTGGTACCGACGATGCAAATATGGTGGTATTTACTCCCGTATATTGCTGCGCAACAGAGGTTCCCGACTGTTATAAAGAGTGTTATGCCGACCCTGTTGAGTTCTCTTGGAAATCATCTTTCTGGGTGTTCAACTGGGTGGCTAATATGATATATCCTAAATACTCGATGGTAATTGAGGATATGCGCGCTGTTCAGGGTGCTTTGGAGACAAAATTCTATGCTCAGAGCAAGGAGGTAGAGGAGCAGGCGCTTGCCGTTATCGATGCTTCGCCAAAATATGCTGTTAAGATGCTTACCGAACTCACCTGCAACAGCGCCGAGGAGGCTCTTGCCGAGTGGAGAAAATTTGGCGAGAAAATCATCGTTAAGTACAACGACTTTGTTGTGAAAGAGGAGAAGAATGGTAAGGTGCAGCGTGGAAAGACCGGTCTTGTAGGTAAGATTGTTCGTCCTGGATACACTGAGGAGTATAAGCGTGCTATTGTGGAGCAGACAAAGGATAAGTATCTTATTCCTCAGGCAAAGTGATATTTGACATAGAATAGAGTATATTGTTATTTAATACGCCGGTTAAGTCTCTTTTTGGAGATTTTAATCGGCGTATTAAATTTTTTTAAGAAAAAATAAACAGCATCTAAAATAATTGCATATCTTTACGCGATAGATGTTTAATTACATTAGGTGGGTTCTGTAATTTCGAGAACCACTTATTATAATTACTGTTTTATATATAATGACTTGTTAATAATATAAGAAATATAATATATCTAACTAATTTAAAATTCAGAACTTATGGATCAGGAATTAATTAAAATGGTGACTGCAAAGGCTAATGAGTGGCTCTCTCCCGCCTATGACGAGCAGACACGCAAAGAGGTACAGGCTATGCTCGACAATGAGGACAAGACTCCTCTTATCGATGCGTTCTACAAAGAACTTGAGTTTGGTACCGGTGGTTTGCGCGGTATTATGGGTGCCGGTAGCAATCGTATGAATATCTACACTGTAGGTCGCGCCACACAGGGCTTGGCAAACTATCTTAACGAGTGCTTCAAAGACCTTGAGCAGATTTCTGTAGTTGT
>JAGCKB010000049.1 GCA_017647725.1 Bacteroidaceae bacterium | reverse complement strand
TCGTGGGAATGTCCATCGTGGGAATGACCATCGTGAGAGTGACCATCGTGGGAATGACCGTCGTGAGAGTGACCATCGTGAGAATGACCATCGTGGGAATGTCCATCGTGGGAATGACCATCGTGAGAGTGACCATCGTGGGAATGACCATCGTGAGAATGACCGTCGTGAGAGTGGCCATCGTGAGAGTGACCATCGTGAGAATGACCGTCGTGAGAATGACCGTCACAAGTAGTTGCTTCGTGTGAATGTCCGTCGTGAGAGTGTGACTCGTGAGAGTGGCCACAACCTGCCATCGACATAGCAACGAAAGCGGCCAAAATATAGCTAAATGTTCGTTTCATAATTGTGTCTGTTTAAAAGCCTCTTATATGATAAAAAACAGTGTCGGATTGGGATAATCCCCACCCGACACAAAAATATAATAAAGTTTTTGAAATCAGGTTGCAAAATAGCATCAAGAGCGATTCTTAGAATCCTTATACTCCTTATACTCCTCGGCCCACTCTCGGCTGACATAATTATCGAGCATAGTGCAGGCATGCGAGCTGAAATCGAGTCCGCATTGCGCTACCTTATCCCACTCCGGTTGCGACATACTGTACAGCGTCTCGCGGTCTATTCCGCCCGAGATTATACCATAGACAACTCCTGCATTAAAATTATCGCCTGCACCCACAGTACTTACGACCTCTACCTTATTGGGCAAATAGTTCTTTTTACCCGCCTTGTTAAAAATAGAGACCTCGCCACCACCTTGGGTACAGATGAAATTGGGACAGTAGAATTTTATTTTCTGTTTGTAAATACTCTCGGCATCGGTCAAATTATAGAGATTATCGAAATCCTCGGTCGAGCCACGCACAATATCGGCGAACTCAAGATTCTCTATTATCGCCTCACCCAATTTAACACGTTCGGTAATATGATTTTTCCTGAAATTAACATCGTAATAGAGGATTGCGCCTCTCTCACGAGCATACTCCAAGAATGCTTTTGTCTTGCTGCGCAGTACAGGGTTGAGCACAAAATATGAGCCATATACTACAATATCGTCGGCATTAATCTGTGGAAATTCCACCTCGAGACGATTATTGGGATAATCCTTATAAAAGAGATATTCGGCATCGTTGTTGCTATTAAGAAAAGCCAATGAAAGAGGCGATTTTCCATCGTTGAAGCTGCACACCGACGACGCATCCACACCGCTATCCTTCAATGCGTTAAGAATCATCTCGCCCACCTTATCATTGCCCACCTCACTTATGAACGAGACATTCAGTCCCATTCGTCCGAGCGAAATCATACTATTAAAGGTTGAGCCTCCCGGTACTGCCTTTACAGGCACCCCGTCTTTAAAAAGGATGTCGAGCACCGTCTCGCCTATTCCTATAATCTTTCTCATATATTTTCAAGTATACTTTTCAATTTATCAACACTATCGGCAACCAGGAAGAAATTGCCTACTCCGCCACGCACAAAACCTGCCGACTGCATCGTTTCCAAAGCAGCAATCATCTTATCCCAATAGCCGTCTACGTTATATAGAACAACCTTTTTGCTATGGTAGCCTATTGTTGCCGCCGCCGCAACGTGAAAGACCTCATCAAGAGTGCCTATTCCGCCGGGTAGAGCCACAAGAATATCGCTGCGACCAAGAATCTCATCCTTACGGTCGCTAAGATTGGCTGTCACCACGCGCTCGTCGAGCAGAGTGCTCACCCTGTTGCGCTCTATAAGCACGCGAGGCACCACACCCACGATATGCGCACCGCTCTTTTTTGCCGCTGCCGCTGTCGCCTCCATAAGCCCGGCTGCCGCGCCACCATAGACAAGCGACAAACCCATCGTGCCTATAAGGTCGCCCACCTCGGCTGCACAACGAAAATAGAGTGGGTCGATACTCTCCGAGGCTGCACAAAAAACACCTACACTGCCAACCATAGTATCAGAGCGACTGCATATCATTCAAACGTTTGTACACGCCGTCGAGTGCCAGAAGCTGCTCGTGTGTACCGCGCTCTACAATGCGTCCCTCCATAAGTACACATATCTCATCGGCATTCTTGATTGTCGAGAGACGATGCGCGATAGCAATGGTTGTACGAGTCTTCATAAGACGCTCAAGAGCCTCTTGCACAAGGCGTTCACTCTCGGTATCGAGTGCCGAGGTAGCCTCATCGAGAATGAGTATGGGAGGATTCTTCAATATAGCACGTGCAATGCTTATGCGCTGGCGCTGACCACCCGAGAGCAGACATCCGCGATCGCCCACCACAGTGTCGTAACCATTCTCCGATGCAGTGATAAAGTCGTGAGCATTAGCTATCTTGGCCGCCTCTATCACCTGCTCCATTGTAGCATTCTCTACACCGAAAGTAATGTTATTATAGAATGTATCGTTAAAGAGAATAGCCTCCTGATTAACGTTACCAATGAGCGAGCGCAACGACTTCACAGCCATATCCCTGACATCCACGCCATCGATGAGGATAGCACCCTCGGTTGCATCGTAGTAACGGGGGATAAGGTCGACAAGGGTAGATTTTCCCGAACCAGACTGTCCGACAATCGCTATCGTCTTACCCTTCTCTACAGTGAGATCAATATCGGTCAGCACATTTCTCTCGCCATCATACGAAAATGAGAGTCCGCGAAACTCGATACCCTTCTCCATCTCCTTTATTGTAGCAGCACCCTGTCGGTCGGTAATAGGATTGTTTGTATCAAGAATCTTATCGATACGCTCAACCGATGCCAATCCGCGAGGGATATTATAGGCAGCTTTCGAGAACTCTTTAAGCGGATTTATTATGCTATAAAGGATTGTCATATAGTAGATGAAGGCAGGTGCCGAGATTGGAGAATTATCGCCCAGGATAAGTGTTCCACCGAACCACAGCACAATAACAATGACACAAGTACCCAAGAACTCGCTCACAGGATGTGCCATTGCCTGACGCATAGTAACACGCATTGTGGCACTGCGCAGTTCGTTGCTTACCTTAAGGAAACGACCCGACATCTTCTGCTCGGCAAGGAAGGCCTTTATGATTCTCAGTCCGCCAAGAGTCTCCTCCATCTGCGACATTGTCTCGCTAAGTTTTGTCTGTGCCGCAAGCGATTTCTGTTTCAGCTTACGACCCACAAGACCCATAATCCAGCCAAGGACGGGGATTACGCATATTGTAAAGAGAGTAAGCTCCCAGCTGATATAAAGCATTGTTCCAAAATATATTACAACAAGAATAGGATTCTTGATGAGCATATCCAAGGAACTTGCGATAGAGTTCTCTACCTCTATAACGTCGCCACTCATACGAGCAATAATATCGCCCTTTCTCTCCTTGGAGAAGAAGCCCAAAGGCAGCGACACAACCTTGTCGTACAGCTGTGTACGAATATCACGTACAACTCCTGTGCGCAGAGGGATTATAGATGCCGACGATGCAAAATAGGCTGCCGTCTTAAGCAGAGTCATAAAGATAAGAAAGAAACCCAGATAGAGCAAAGTCAACGACGAGCCGTGCACCTCGATAAGATGGTTCAGGAAATAATTGGCATTATTCATTACGACCTCTTGGATGTTGTCGAATGAAGCCTCGCTCCAGGGGATAAAATCGACAACAGCCGCCTCTTTCATCTTGAACAGAATCTCAAGAATAGGGATAATAACCATAAACGAGAATACATTCAGTATTGCCGACAAGAATGTAAAGACAAACGACATTACAAGGTACTTCTTATAAGGAGGGATGTACCTTCTCAGAACTTTAATAAATTCTCTCATAAAATATTGTTTTTCATACTAAAGAGGCACCAACAAGGCACACTCCGGGAAATCTGTTGCGAAGATACTGCTTTTTATTATATATATGCACTCAATTTTTGATTTTTAACCGAATAAGTTTCATAAAACACTCTTTTTCCTATATATTCGCACTATGAAAAACGCCCGGGCTATAATATACATTCTATTTCTGCTGTTTTTTTCACAAAGAGCAGAAGCACAAGAAAATACCGACCTGCAACCACAGAAACTCTACGTTGTAGGGCAAAGCATCCATTTGGGCGAAAAAATCCCACACATCAATCTGCCAACCTATTATGCTTACGCACCCATAAAAAACAAACGGCAACTGAGAGAATATAACCGCCTTGTACGTGACGTAAAAAAGACTCTTCCGCTGGCAGCCGAGATACGCACCATTATAATAGAGACCTACGAACTTATACAGAAAATGCCCGATGAAAAGGCGAAAAAAAAGCATTTAAAAGAGCTGGAAAAAGGGCTTAAAAAACAGTACACCCCAAAAATGAAGAAGCTCACCCTAAGGCAGGGCAAGCTACTTATAAAATTGGTCGACCGCGAGTGCAACCAAAATGCCTACGAGCTGGTGCGACTGTTTATGGGCAGTTTCAAGGCTGCATTCTATAACTCCTTTGCATCACTCTTCGGGGCGAGCCTCAAAAAAAGCTACGACCCAACGGGCGAAGATTGGATGGTAGAGCAGGTAGTGGTAAGAGTACTTAACGGGCAGTTGTAAAAAAAGCATTTGCCATTAAAAGTTAAAATATCGTTTCTCGTTTAGTCATCATTTTTGTTTAATGTTTCATTTACAAAATAGCTAAATTATTTTGTCAGAATTACGAGCGACTACATATTTGAAAAGAAATAATATTCCAAACGAGCATTGATTGTGAAAAATGTAGTTCTTACACATTCCAAAATTGGGCGTCTATTTGAAATTTCCCGGATACGTTTGTAAGTTTCAATTGTTTACACTAATTTTGAAATGTCGATAGAGAGAACGCAAGGAAGCATTTTGTATTAAGTCCATATCTTAAATTCGCCAAAATTTTTTATGAGGAAGCGAAGCAATCAATGCTCATTCTGTGTATAT
>JAGCKB010000048.1 GCA_017647725.1 Bacteroidaceae bacterium | reverse complement strand
CAGACCCGGGATCGAACCGGGATGGGTTGCCCCACTGGTGTTTGAGACCAGCGCGTCTACCGATTCCGCCATCTGGGCATTTCTCAAATGCGATGCAAAGGTACGCATTTTTTTTGTACAAGCAAATTTTTTGCATATTTTTTTGAAAAAACTTTTTGTTTTCTTGGCTAATCCGACAAAAAGAAGTAATTTTGCAAGCCGATTATTATCAGCCCATACTATAGGGCTATTGGTACTTTAGGTCTCTGAGTGAGCCTAATGATGGTCTAGCCAACTATCGGGGCAAAACGTGAAGAGGGTTCCTGCAATGTTCCAATATTCCGTAAGGAACGGCGGGGGAGTACCGGGAAATGGAATTATTAACTAAATTTAAACGAATTAAAGTGGATACTTTAAGCTACAAAACAATTTCAGCAAACAAGGCAACCGCAAAAAAAGAGTGGGTTGTCATTGATGCTACCGACCAGGTTCTTGGTCGCCTTGGCTCAAAAGTTGCCAAGATTCTTAGAGGTAAGTATAAACCCTGTTTTACACCTAATGCAGATTGTGGTGATAACGTTATCATCATCAACGCTAACAAGGTTAGAATGACAGGTAACAAGTGGACAGACCGTATCTATCTGCGTTTCTCGGGTTATCCCGGTGGTCAGAAATCTTTCAGCCCCTCTGACGTGGCTAAAGGTTACAAGGGTTACGAGCGTCTCTTCAAGCACGTGGTACGTGGTATGTTGCCCAAATCACGTCTTGGCGATCACTTGATGAACAACCTTTACATTTTCGAGGGACCCGAGCATGATAAGGCTCCTCAGAACCCCAAAACAATTGATATTAACTCATATAAATAATAAAGCAGATGGAAATGGTTAATGCATTAGGCAGACGTAAAAGCGCAGTTGCCCGTATCTTTGTAACTGAGGGTACCGGTAAGATTACTATTAACAAAAAGGATCTGCAGGATTATTTTCCCTCAGGTATTCTTCAGTACGTTGTTAAGCAGCCTCTGATGAAGCTTGATGTTCTTGAGAAGTACGATATTAAGGTTAACTTGGATGGTGGTGGTTACACCGGTCAGTCACAGGCTTTGCGTTTGGCTATCGCTCGCGCACTTGTGAAGATCAACGCCGATGACAAGAAGGCTCTCCGTTCAGAGGGATTCCTTACACGTGATGCCCGTGAGGTTGAGCGTAAGAAGCCCGGACAGCCCAAAGCTCGTAGTAGATTCCAGTTCAGTAAACGTTAATATTCGGCCCGAAAAGAGACGTTTAGTATCTAAACCACTTGGGACTCCGCTAATTTGTGTCTCATATATAATAAGGTATAGCGCATAGGTGGGCTACCCAAGAGGTTGGTTAGAATTAATTAAAAAGAAGGTAAACGATTTAAATTTTAAAAAAAAATGTCAAGAATTACATTTGAAACACTTTTGGAGGCCGGTGCACACTTCGGTCACTTGAAACGTAAATGGAACCCTGCTATGGCTCCCTACATCTTCATGGAGCGTAACGGTATCCACATCATCGACTTGCACAAGACAGCTGCTATGGTTGACACAGCTGCTGAGGCTCTTAAGCAGATTGCAAAGAGCGGCAAGAAAGTTCTCTTCGTAGCTACAAAGAAACAGCTTAAGGAGATTGTAGCCGAGAAGGCTCAGGCAGTAGGTATGCCTTACGTTATCGAGCGCTGGCCCGGTGGTATGCTCACAAACTTCCCCACAATCCGTAAGGCTGTGAAGAAGATGGCTACCATTGATAAACTTACACAGGACGGTACATACTCGAACCTCTCTAAGCGTGAGGTATTGCAGATTTCTCGTCAGCGTGCTAAGCTCGACAAGAACCTTGGTTCTATCGCCGACCTTACACGTCTTCCTTCGGCAATCTTCGTGGTTGACGTATTGAAGGAGTACATCGATGTTCACGAGGCTAACCGTCTTGGTATTCCCGTATTCGCTATCGTGGATACAAACTCTAATCCCAACGACATCGACTTCGTAATCCCCGCAAATGACGACGCAACAAAGTCGGTTGAGGTTATCCTCGACGCTTGCTGCGCTGCTATTGCCGAGGGTCTTGAGGAGCGTAAGGTTGAGAAAATCGACAACGAGGCTGCCGAGGGTGACGAGGAGAATGCAGAGGTAAAAAGAAATGCACGTCGCCGCACAACACGTGCTCGCATCAACAAGGGCGAGGGCGAGGCTGCAGAATAATTATTAACGTAAAAAAACAGAAAAATACTATGGCTGTAACAATGGCTGATATTGCCAAGCTGCGTCAGATGACCGGTGCTGGTATGATGGATTGCAAGAACGCACTTACCGAGGGCGAGGGCGATTTTGACAAGGCTATCGAGATTATCCGTAAGAAGGGTCAGTTGGTAGCTGCTAAGCGTAGCGACCGCGAGGCTTCTGAGGGTTGTGTTCTTGTAAAGGCTGAGAATGGCTTCGCTGCCATCATCGCTCTTAAGTGCGAGACCGACTTCGTTGCTCAGGGTGCCGACTTCGTTAAGTTGACAACAGATATCCTTGATGCTGCTGTAGCTGCTAAGTGCGCTACTATCGAGGAGGTTAAGGCTCTTCCCCTAGGTGAGGGTACTGTTCAGGACGCTATCGTAGCTCGCTCGGGTATCACCGGTGAGAAGATGGAGCTTGACGGTTACAAGAATCTCGTAGGTGAGAACATCTACACTTACAACCACCAGAAGAAGAATATGCTCTGCACAATGGTAGCTCTTAGCCAGGCTAATGAGGAGGCTGGTCACGAGATTGCTATGCAGATTGCAGCTTCGGCTCCTCTTGCTCTTACAAGCGAGGATCTCGATCCTACACTTGTTGCTAAGGAGCGTGTTGTTGCCGAGGAGAAAGCACGCGAGGAGGGCAAGCCCGAGGCTATGATTGCTCGCATCGCTGATGGTCGTATCCAGAAGTACTACAAGGAGGTTTGTCTCCTTCAGCAGGGATACTGCCAGAACGAGAAGATTACTGTTGCCGATTTCTTGAAGGGCTTCGACAAGGAGCTTACAGCAACAGGCTTCCAGCGCTTTACACTTCGCGCAGAGTAATTGGATAATTCCTTTTACAATATATGAAATAGGACAACCT
>JAGCKB010000047.1 GCA_017647725.1 Bacteroidaceae bacterium | reverse complement strand
GTTATTTTTCTCCTACTTTTCGTGCCGACGAAAAGTAGGCAAAAGGCTCTGCGCACGGAAAATCTTAACGTAAAATGCTCACGATGTTTTTTGGGTGCTGCGGAACTCGCTGCGCTCAATCAGCCTCGCACTTAATCCAAAAAACATCTACCATTTTACTAATTTTCCTATGGCGCACCAATGAACAACCTTATGATTTTATGAAAAGGTGGGCTTGCTTTAGTATTTTGGTTGTAAAAGGGGCAATATCAGCTTCGTCAATAGCACTTTTGGGATTATTCTATTTTTATCGGACAGTAATAATTTCCAATTATATATAAACTCCTCGGTCATATCCTTTACGATATAAAAATTTTTGACATAAAAATTTCCCCAAGCCTCTTTAAAGAAGCCTGGGGAAATTTTCTAATATTAAGCATCCAACAGGACGCCTCATACAATTATTTGTTTATCCCTTCATCTGCTTATAAGTAGTCTTGGGGAAACGTGCAGCAGTTGTCTCGTCAAGGCGACGCACAGGTGTAGAGTGAGGTGCGCTCTTCACAACCTCGGGATTCTCAATAGCCTCTTGAGCCACCTTCTTCATCACTGCAATAAACTCGTCAAGTGTCTCTTTGCTCTCGGTCTCTGTAGGCTCAATCATAATGCTCTGATGGAACAACAGAGGGAAGTATATTGTAGGAGCGTGATAACCGTAGTCGAGCAGACGCTTTGCAATATCAAGTGTAGTGACACCTGTCGACTTATCGGCAAGGCCGTCAAAGACAAACTCATGTTTGCAAATGCCCTCGATAGGCAGATAATATTCACCCTTTAGCGACTCCTTAACGTAGTTGGCATTAAGCACTGCGAGGGGACCAACCATCTTCACATTCTCGCGACCAAGAGTGAGGATATAGGTATATGCACGCATAATAACACCGAAGTTACCGAGGAAGTTCGACACATATCCTGCCGACTTCTCATCGCACTGCAGATAGAACTTGCCATTCTCGTCCTTCTTTACCTGAGGATTGGGAAGCAGATGCTCAAGACCTGCACGCACACCAACAGGGCCGTCACCGGGACCACCGCCACCGTGAGGAGTAGAGAATGTCTTATGCAGGTTGATGTGCATAATATCGAATCCCATATCACCGGGACGGCATTTACCAAGCACAGCGTTCAGGTTGGCTCCATCGTAGTAGAGCAAACCACCACACTCGTGAACAAGGCGAGAAATCTCGGGAATCTCGGTCTCGAAGATACCAAGAGTGTTGGGGTTGGTCATCATAATACCTGCAATGGTATCATCGAGCAGAGGTTTCAAATCCTCGACGTCAACGGTACCGTTGGCAGTTGACTTAACCTCGACAATCTGCAGACCACATACAGCTGCACTTGCAGGGTTTGTACCGTGAGCACTGTCGGGAACGATAACCTTTGTACGTTTAAGGTCGCCGCGCTGTATGTGATACTGACGCATAATCATAAGACCGGTAAGCTCGCCGTGAGCACCTGCATAGGGGTTGAGAGTAAACTCGGCAAGGCCGCTAACCTCGGAAAGCGACGCTGCAAGATTGTAATAAACCTCGAGAGCACCCTGTGCACACTCTACAGGCACAGCGGGGTGAAGCTGTGTAAATGCAGTGTGAGCAGCCATCTCCTCGTTGATTCGAGGGTTGTATTTCATTGTGCAGCTACCCAAAGGATAGAATCCTGTATCGACACCAAAATTCTTGTTCGAAAGGTTGGTATAGTGACGAACAACATCAAACTCGGTTATCTCGGGCAGTTCGGGCTTGCTCTCGCGACGCAGATTCTCGGGAATACCGCAGCACATACAACCACCGTCTACCTCTTTCTTGGGAAGGGAATATCCCACACGACCCTCTTTCGAGAGCTCAAAAATCAATTTATCATAATTGCGTATCATAGAATATCCTCCCGAAATTAAAGGTTCTTCACTGTTTCAACAAACAAATCCATCTCCTCTTTTGTACGCTGCTCGGTTACACAGATAAGGAGTGTATCATCGGCAATGCGCACACCGCCAAGAATACCTTTCTCGAGCAATGCAGCCTGTATCTCACAAGGACAAACGGTTGTTTTTACTGCAAACTCGTTAAGGAAAGGCTTGTCGAATGCCATTGAGCATTTTCCTGTAGCCACCAACTGCTCGGCAAGATAGTGTGCACCGGCATAAGAGAGTTTATTTACCTCTTTCAAACCCTTATGTCCCATTAGAGACATATAGATTGTAACATAGAGGGCCATCAACGACTGGTTCGAACAGATGTTACTGTTAGCCTTTTCGCGACGTATATGCTGCTCACGAGCCTGCAATGTAAGCACAAAGGCACGTTTGCCGTCAACATCGGTTGTAGCACCAACGATACGTCCGGGGAGCTTGCGTACAAGAGCATTGGTACAAGCAAGATAACCAACGTAGGGACCGCCGTAATTCATAGGAATACCAAGTGACTGACCATCGCCACAAGCAATGTCGGCACCCCACTCAGCCGGTGTCTTAAGCACTGCAAGCGATGAGGGGTTGGCATTCATAATCATAAGCGACTTTTTAGCGTGGCACATTTCGGCAACACCTGTGTAGTCCTCGATAATTCCATAGAAGTTGGGTTGTGCAAGAATTACACCTGCAACGTCGTCACCTGCAAGTTTAGCTTCAAGCTCGGCAAGGTCGGTAACACCATCTTTCTCGTCAATAATCTCAACTACAGCACCATTATAGCTTGCGTATGTCTCAACCACCTTTTTCACTTTGGGATTTACGGTAGCCGACATAAGCACCTTATTGCGTTTCTTGGCAGCGGCAACAGCCATCATCATTGCCTCGGCTGTTGCAGTGCAACCATCGTACATCGAGGCATTGGTAACGTCCATTCCTGTGAGCTCGCAAATCATCGACTGGTACTCGAAGATATACTGCAATGTACCCTGTGAAATTTCGGGCTGATAGGGAGTATATGCTGTCAAGAACTCACCACGCGAAATGATGGGAGCAATAATCGAAGGCGAATAGTGATCCTCGACTCCTGCACCTGCGAAGCAGGCAAGCTGGCAGTTCTTTTTGCCAAGAGCATCAATGAATTTGCGTATCTCGACCTCGGACATAGCCTCGGGAAGATCAAATTCGCGATTGAACAGCAACTGTGCGGGAATCTCGCCGTAAAGGTCGTCCATCGACTTAAGACCGGCAACCTGCAACATCTGTTCAATATCTTCCTGCGTATGTGGGAAATATTTCATTCTGTTCTCAGTTAAAATAGTTACTAAATAGAATATTCAAAATAACGATACCACAAGAGGGTAATTTCCCTCTTGCAATATCGTTATTATCTCTTTTTTTACTCACCGATAGCAGCCTTGTAAGCAGCAGCATCCATCAGGTTCTCAACCTCAGATGCGTCAGAAAGCTGTACCTTTATAATCCAGTTGGCATAAGGATCGGCATTAACGAGCTCGGGCTGGTCGTTGAGAGCCTCGTTAACCTCGACAACAGTACCGCTTACGGGAGAGATAAGGTCGCTGGCAGCCTTAACGCTCTCTACAGCACCAAAATCAGAACCAGCCTCAACCTCGTCATCAACATCGGGCATATCAACATATACCACGTTGCCAAGTTCGTGCTGTGCATAATCGGTGATACCTACATAACCATACTCACCCTCAATTCTTACATACTCGTGTGACTCTGCATAATAGAGACCTTCTACAATTTTACTCATAGTTCAATTTTTTTAATATTAATACTTAATTTATTATCAGTTATAAAGTTTCTTATTTCTTATAATTCTTCTCGTAGAAACGTTTCTTTGTTACAACACCGGGGAATACACGTTTACGGATGCGCACTGCCACCTCATTACCCAATTTAGCATACTCGGCATCGATAAGAGCCATACAAACGCTCTTGCCTGTAGATATTGAGTTGTAACCTGTTGTTACCTGGCCTATTACCTTGCCATCAACCTCTACATCATAGCCGTGACGAGGAATTGCCTTATCCTTAAGCTCTATACCCACAATTTTACGTTTCAAGCCCTCGGCTTTCTGTGCTGCGATGGCATCACGACCGATAAAATCACCCTTGTCGAGTTTCACGAACATTCCCAAGCCTGCCTCAAGCGGAGTAATCTCGTCGGTAAGTTCATCGCCGTATAGAGGCAATCCAACCTCGAAACGAAGAGTATCGCGGCAACCGAGACCGCAAGGAGTAACCTCGCCACTTGCAAGAAGTTTATCCCATACCTCGTTAGTAAAGGCGTGTGAACCATAAAGTTCGAAACCATCCTCACCGGTGTAGCCTGTGCGGCTTATTATTATTGTCTCGCCATTGTACTCAACCTCTTTGCAGGTATAGAATACCATCTCGGCGCAAGGTATACCAAGCACACGCTCAACGATAGCCTCGGTTTTGGGACCCTGAACTGCAACCTCGCCATAATACTCGCTCTGATGCTCAACTGTTACATCGAACTTCTTCGACTGCTCCATAATCCAAGCAATATCCTTGTCAATGTTACCTGCATTTATAACAAGGAAGAAGCGTTTATCGGCCATTTTGTAAACGAGAAGGTCATCGACAACTCCACCAGTGGGATGCAACATCATTCCATAGAAAATCTTGCCATCAGGGGCATCGGTAATATCATTTGTGAAGATATAGTTAACAAAAGCCTCGCTCTGAGGACCTGTAACCAATACCTCACCCATATGCGAAACGTCGAAAATACCACACGCCTCGCGAACAGCATTATGCTCCTCAACAATATTGCTATACTGAATAGGCATATCAAAACCTCCAAAGGGGCTTATCAGCGCACCCAGCGCTACGTGTTTGTCATAAAGACATGTTCTTTTATTCTCCATAATCTTAGAAAATTATATTTATTAATTCTATTAATTGTTCTTTTGTCATATTCATTATAATCTGTGCGGGGTCGATATTTTTCACAGCCTCTTCTACCGCCTTTCTCTCAAATGCCACCCCTTGCAGATGGGTAAGCAGCCCGCCGTCAAGGTCGCCGACAAGGAAAAAATCGCCAAGCATATTAACCTTACGTATAACCCCTTTCTTTATATCGAGCCGCAATTCAAACTCGCCCACCTTTTCTATACGTACACGGCGCACAAGCGTATAAGCAGGATTGCGACCATAGATAAACTCATCGGTAAGATACTCGCTCTCTATCTCCTCAATCTCTCTTATAGCATCCTCGCCAAGCATTATCTCGCTATCGCATAGGTTCTTTCTTACAAACTCTTTAAACTCGTCGATAGAGATTGTAAGATAGCGATTGAGCGTTGTAACGTGCTGACGCACCGACTCAACCCCTTTGCTCTTCAGTTTCTCATCGGACGGTGTTGTTGAGCGCACCATCTTCTCAAGGTCGGTATTATAGAGCATTGTTCCATGCACGATGCTACGGTTGGGCAGATGATAAAATGCGTTCCCCGAGACCTTTTTTCCATCAATGAGAATATCGTTACGTCCCGTTGTTCTTGCATCGAGTCCCAATTTTTGGAGCACATGCTCGACCATAAGCATATAACGATTAAACGTAAAGTTTACATTGGAATCGGGAGTAATATACGAGAACATTATATTGTCGAGGTCGGCATAGACGCATCCTCCCCCACTCTTACGACGATAAGTAGCAATACCGTTGGCACGACAGTAATCAATATCCACCTCGGCCTCTATTAGTTGGTTACGACCGAATATCACCGTCGGCTGCACCTGCCACATAAAAAAATAGTCGCCTGCGGGCAACTCGCGCGCAATATACTCCTCCATTGCAAGATAGAATGGAAGTTTGCGTTCTTTATCATTTGGCAATGATACGTAAATCATCGTTCTTTTTTATGAGCAGATGTTTTGCATCCTTTTAGCAGCAAATTTAAACAATTTCCCTATAAGAACAAATTTTTAATATCACATTTTACAAACACTAAATAAAATTAACCAAATTATTCAAATGGTTCACAAAACAGAGAACAAAAAAAATGAGACCCTGCCCCAAAAGACAGAGTCCCACTATTAAAAATCTCAAAAGAAGATTATGCAACCTTCTCGAGACGCTTCATCATTACGAACATAAAGATTGCCGAAATAATACACAATGCAACGAATACAGTCCAAACAATAGTCAAATCAATGCCACCCCAAAGAGCGCCACCGACACCCACCAACAAGTTACCGATAGCAGTTGCAACAAACCAACCACCCATCATTGTTCCTTTTAGTTTGGGAGGAGCCACCTTACTTACAAATGAGATACCCATAGGAGACAAAAGCAGTTCAGCAAATGTAAGCACCAAGTAAACGCCTACAAGAAGCATAGGACTTACATCAGCAACATGCTTTGCAACGCTCTCGCCATCAACGACCTCAACCTGGGGAGTGGGCAATCCAACGCATCCCAACGCCATAACAACGAAACCAACAGCAGCAATAAGCATACCGTAAGCAATCTTACGGGGAGCCGAAGGCTCTTTACCCTTAGAAGCCAACCAGCCAAAGATAGCCATACTTACAGGGGTAAGAGCAACCACATAGAAGGGATTAAACTGCTGGAAAATAGGAGCATTTACAACAACTTCGCCACCAATGTTATTATACTGATACAACAAGAAAGCAATGGCTGCAACTACTAATGTTCCCGAAAGAGCTTTACCCTGTCCGGTCTTGCTCTGGAATACCGAGAAGAGAGCATATACTATTACGATGATAGCAACAAGATTCCAAACGTTAAAGAGCATACTCTCGACACCTGTAGAACGTTGAGCTGTAAACTCATCAGCAAAATATGTCAATGTAAGACCATTTTGGTGGAAAGCCATCCAGAAGAAGATTACCACAGCAAACACCAAGCAAAGAGCAACGACACGCGCCTTTGTCTCGGCAGGTGAGAGTTCTTCCTCTACCACTGCTGTATTTGCATCTTTCTTTGCATCCTTCTTGCTTACGCCACCCTCGACATGTTTAAATGTAGGACGGAACAGATAATAAATAGCAATTGAAAGAATCAACGATGCACAAGCAACTGCAAACGAGAAGTGATAAGCGTCGTTAGATGAATATCCAAGAACTGTCTCGGCATACTCTTTAATCTCAACAGCAGCTGTAGGAGCAAACAAAGCACCAATGTTAATTGCCATATAGAAAAGCGAGAAAGCCGAATCGCGCTTGTTAGCATATTTGGGGTTATCATAAAGATTACCTACCATTACCTGCAAATTACCCTTGAACAATCCTGTACCCATAGCAATAAACACTAGAGCAAAAAGCATTGCCACCAAAGCAATCAAGTCACCACCCAAAGGCAACGACAACAACAGATATCCAACGAACATTACAGTGATACCAATAGTTACCATCTTACCATAGCCAAATTTATCGGCAAGCAAGCCACCTGCAAGAGGTAAGAAATAAACAAGCATCAAGAAAGCGCTGTAAATCCATCCAGCAGTAGATGCGTCAAGACCAAAGTTTGCACGCAAGAACAATGCGAATACAGCCAGCATTGTGTAGTAGCCGAAACGCTCACCTGTGTTGGCAAGAGCAAGGGCCCATAATCCTTTTGGTTGTCCTTCAAACATAAGTTAAATAAATTTTAATGATTAATATTAATACTTTTTCCTTAAACACATTGTAGTGCCACACTATGCACATACACAAAAAAAATGCACGTTTATGCGCAAAAGGGCAACAAACGTGCAAATATAATAAAAACGAGCGAGATATACAAAGTTTACTTTGTAATTTCAAAGCGAGTGCATAAAATATTAGCGCAAAGCGCAAATATCAAACGAGCGAGATATACAAAGTTTACTTTGTAATTTCAAAGCGAGTGATAAAAATATTAGCGCAAAGCGCGCCAATATTTTACAAAGCAACTTACAAAACTAATTATTCCTTAGGATTAGCACCCCACTTATTCTCTCCGGGCTGGCTATCCTGGCAGAACCAAACGAGAAGAATAATAGCACCTACAATAGGAATAAGAATAAGCAGATACATCCATCCACTCTTGCCGATATCGTGAAGGCGGCGAACAGAAACTGCTAAACTTGGAATAAACAATGCCAAAGATAGCAATGTCGCAATAAAGGGTATGGGCAACAAACCGCAAATGAAACCTGCTATAAAAGAGGCCAAAGTGTAGTACCAATACTCCGAACGACGTGCACGACCATTAAAATTAGCATAATTCTCAACAACAACGCTCTTGACAGCGTCAACAAGACTCATATTTTTCATATGTAATAAAAAATTATAAATTGTTAATATAATGTCAATACGGCTTAGAAGCTGTTTAAATTTCTAAAAAAAATATTCATATAGAAGCTGACGGTTTCGTCGTTTTTTATATTCAAATATGCCTGTTTGTTTCTTTTTTGCGGTTACATAGCCCGCTATGCGCCCTTAAAATATAAATAAACATCCAATTTTTGCTCTATAAAAAACTTGACAATATAAATTTAAACAGCTTCTTTATCTGTTGCAAAAATAGCATTCGAAACAATAATCTACAAATATTCGTTAATATTTTTTTACAATT
>JAGCKB010000046.1 GCA_017647725.1 Bacteroidaceae bacterium | reverse complement strand
GTGTACCAACGGTCTCTGTCAGTGCTCCCGAGGGTGAAAAGGAGGTTGCCGATGTAAAGATTACTTTGGTTGATGAAGATATTTATGAGGTTGTTGAGCAAATGCCCGAGTTTAAGGGTGGTATGCAGGCGCTTATGAAGTATTTGATAAGCAATATCAACTACCCTCAGGAGGCGAAAGATAAGAATATTCAAGGAAAATCATTAATTAGATTTGTTGTAGAGAAAGATGGCTCGATAACAGATGTAGAGGTTGCGAGATCCTCGGGTAACGACTTGCTCGACCAGGAGTCGGTGTGTGTGGTAAAGTCAATGCCCAAATGGAATCCGGGTAAACAGAGTGGTAGGGCGGTACGTACGCGTTTCGTGCTACCTGTAATGTTTCGACTGCAATAATTCACTATTATAGCAGTAAATAAAGTTTTAGTTGTTGTTTAAAAGAGAGGCTGCAGCATTGCTGCAGCCTCTTGATATTGGATAAATGTTTGAACGCTATGGTAGCACTCAAATGGAGCTGATACGATACTTCTCCTTCTGTTCTTAAAGCTCGTCAAAATCGAATTCATCGAAAAAGTCGCTGTCGTAGCCACTATCGATAAAACTGTCAATCTCGCGGCGCTCCTTCTTGGTGGGACGGCCTGTACCACGCATACGGTCGACGAAACCGCTTATCTTGCTCATCTCAAGAATTTCGTACTGCTCCTTGGATGTTACATTCTCCATAAGCTCGGGGACGAGCTTTGCTCCTACGCGGTTCTCGGCAGCCTTTAGTACCTTGAAAGAGTAGGTGATGGGCGATTTTTTAACATTTACAATGTCGCCTACACGCACTGTGTGGGCGGGTTTTACGGTGCGCTCTCCTATGGAGATATGCCCTTTCTTGCAGGCTTCGGCTGCTATGCTGCGTGTCTTGTATATACGCACCGCCCACAGCCATTTGTCTATTCTTGCCTGGTCGCTCATTCTTTACCTACTCCCTTTTTGTTAAACTGGTTCATTGTGCGGGCAAGTCCTGCGAAACAGAAACTTTTTATAATCTCGCCCACTGTTTCGGCTTGTGCATCTACGACTTTCTGCTCCTCGCTGTCGAATGTACCAAGAACAAAATCTACTTGTCGTCCCTTGCTGAAATCGTTTCCAATACCGAAACGCAGACGTGCATAATTGGTTGTTCCAAGTATTGTTGCAATGTGCTTCAGGCCGTTGTGTCCGCCGTCGCTTCCTTGTCCCTTAAGGCGCAATGCTCCAACGGGTAGGGCGAGGTCGTCTACTATTATAAGTACATTTTCAAGGGGGATTTTCTCTTGCTGCATCCAGTAGCGTACTGCGTTGCCGCTCAGGTTCATATAGGTCGAGGGCTTAAGCAGTATGAGTTTGCGTCCGCGACACGAGGTCTCGGCAACGAAACCGTAACGCTTATCGGCAAAAACAGTATTGGATGCTTTTGCAAAAGCATCCAATACTGTAAAACCTATATTGTGGCGGGTTCCTTCGTACTCGTAGCCGATATTGCCCAATCCGACAATCAAATATTTCATTCTGTAATTCTAATGATTACTTACCCTGTGCAGCCTGCTGTGATGCACGTGTTGTCTTAACAGCGCATACAAGTGACTCCTTAGCGCTAACAAGCTCAAGGTTCTCGAATGAGAGGTCGCCTACCTTGATAGACTTGCCAAGACCAAGCTCGCTTACGTTTACGAAGAGCTTCTCGGGGATAAGGCTGTAAACTGCCTTAACCTTAAGCTTACGCTGGAGCTGTACGAGCTTACCACCGGCGCGAACACCCTCGGCAAGACCCTCGAGCTTAACGGGAACAGCCATTACGATGGGCTTTGTCTCTGTTACCTCATAGAAGTCTACGTGAAGGATTGTGTCCTTAACAGGGTGGAACTGTATATCTTTCATTACGGCCTTAACTGTAACGCCGTCGATTGTAAGGTCTACAACGTGAATGTCGGGAGTGTAAACGAGCTTACGAAGAGCCTCTACCTTAACTGTGAATGCTTTGCTGATGGGGTTGCCCTTCTCGTCTCTTGCCTCACCGTAGATGCAGCAGGGTACCAAACCCTCGTGACGAAGTGCTGTGGTTGACTTCTTGCCAACCTCGGTTCTTGCAGAACCGCTGATGCTTAATGATTTCATTGTTTGTAATTAATTTGTGTTACTCTAAATTAAGTTAATTCTCTTTTGCTTAATTCGCCA
This sequence comes from Bacteroidaceae bacterium, assembly GCA_017647725.1. GTDB lineage: Bacteria > Bacteroidota > Bacteroidia > Bacteroidales > Bacteroidaceae > HGM04593. The sequence goes on along the minus strand of JAGCKB010000046.1, from coordinate 368 downwards.
TCACACGATGTCTTTAAAGCGGGCACAAAGGTACGCTTTTTATTGTAATTTAGCAAATTTATCGCGCTTATTTATGCCACAGAGATGCAAAATGTGCAAAATCTACTATTCTGTGGCAAAAAACAGATTCCAATACAAAGTATGCGGTCTTAGAAACTTCTTAGAAACTGTTTAAATTTATATCGTCAAGTTTTTATAGAGCAGAAATTGGATGTTTATTTATATTTTAAGGGCGCATAGCGGGCTATGTAACCGCAAAAAAGAGACAAACAGGCATTTTTGAATATAAAAAACGACGAAACCGTCAGCTTCTATATGAATATTTTTTTATAAATTTAAACAGCTTCTTAGAACTCAATGTCTATTTT
>JAGCKB010000045.1 GCA_017647725.1 Bacteroidaceae bacterium | reverse complement strand
ATATTGACAAGACTCGTGCCATTGTCGATGATGCGTTACTGCTTTCCTCTTGCACCGTTGATGCCGACGGAACAAACGAAAGTATCGGCATTTGGGGAGAGTATATGATGAACGTCGACGGGCAAGAACTCTCTTTCCCGGAGTTTGATGCTGTGCCGCTTACCTATGGTTCGAAAGAGTCAGACAGTAATGTGCATAACAATTGGAACTATCCGGGTGAGGCACGTTATTGGGAGACGCCCGCAGTATATAACTTCCGTGCTTGTTACCCCCAAAAACTAATGACCGACTTAATGACGCAGATGAATGCCACAATGTTCCAGGGTGGTCCAATTAACACAATGGCGCTTCAAGAAGATATTCTTGTAGCTGCATCGCAGGTAGATACTCAAAGAGCAAATCTGGCCGAGCCCGTTCGTTTGAATATGGAACATATTTTTGCAGCAGTAAAGTTTAAGGTAAGAGCAACCTATGGTTTTACACCTGCTGCAGACGATGGAGTGACATCATGTTGGTTACAGAACAAGACAAACGATAATAGTCTGTTCTCGCCTTCGGGCTATCTTGTTCATTCGGGTAACTCACAGCCCGAGATAGATTGGCACCCCTATGAATCTTCTACTGCTCCTATGTATGTGTGGAAACATCAGGGAGTAAGTTTCGGTAAAGAAAACACACTTTATACTCCTAATGGTGGAATGGCAGGCGAGGAGTACACTCATAACGACGGATGGTTGCTTGTTGTGCCACAAACTGTAAAAGCCGAAACACTGAGCTTTTGCTATACTTTAAAGAATGTTGCCGATCAGGTGTTCACAGTGAATATTCCACCTGTCACATACGAGCACGGAAAGCAGTACACTTATGTGCTTGAAATCTCCGGTTCCGAGGTGGAGCTGAAGCTATATATTGCACCGTGGAACTATTTGGAATCGAGTTCAGATATAACTATTTAGGCATTGGGAAAAAATACAAATATGCAGAGGCGTATACATCAATCTAAGATAATTCTACTGTTTTTCGGTTTGCTTGTTATTGCAGCTTGCCGAAACAACGATTGTATGCCTTCTGAAAAGAGTTCTACTCTTATTATAGAACTAAAAAGCACTGAAAACTCAATAAAGACACGTGGTATAGAGGATTTGAATGATGATGGTACTGTGTCCGATGTTGAGACAATTGTAGATGGACGCAAGATGTATCGTCTTGCTGTTATACTTTTAGATGGGAACAAGCCTGTCACCTCAACGGTTCTCGAGGCCGACGACCCACGATTTACAAATGATAATACCGAGGCTGTAATCAGCTTTAATAATCTTGACTATAACAAGAGCTACCGACTTTATGCAGTAGCCAATTATGGAAATCACGATGCGTTGACAGGTAATCTGGCCGATGTAACAGAAGATAATATCTTAAGCGGTTTAAAAGTGAACGCTTCGTCCGATAATGTGTGTGATTGCTCTACACCTTATCCTTTATCGTTCTCAAAAGAGATTAATCTTACGCCTGGAGCAAATATTATAAACGGCGACTTATTAAGAACATACGCGAGACTGCGTATAAATGTCCGCAACCAAAGCTCGGTTAACGATCTTTGTATAACAAGTCTTAGTTTAGATACAAAATTTACACAGCAAACGGCCGATTTATTCAACGAAGGTGGAGTCGCAAATGTCTCTCCTGTTGTTACCTCGCCCCGTGCCATAACACCTTTTGAAAAAGACCACGTAATTCCTAAGTTATCCGATTCGGGTAATGTTTCCGAAGCTACCATATTCGATACCTATCTGCTTGAAAGTACAGGCGGTAATTACAATTACACTATCGGTCTGAAATATGAGGGTGGAACCGAGGAGGTGTATACGGTAAACAATACAGCTATACGAAACTCGAATAATATAGAGGACGGTGCTATGTATGTCATATACAATCCAAACTCACAGAGGTACCTCTATGCAAACGGTAGCACTGTCAATGCCGGAACATCTTACCTCGTCAATGGTAACCTTAACCACAATTATGTGTGGAAATTCAAACGTACCTCTTCGAATAACTATACTATAGAGTCGATGGGCGAGACCGGATATTATATGCAAGGTTCAAAGATAACCACCGGCTCATTGCCATTGACGGTAAGTCCCTCTTCATCGGACTATTTTACTGCAAGTACAAGTAACAATAATATACGTCTGAGAGCAACAACCAAAAGCAATTATTATATCTCCATAAACGGTTCTTCGGTCTATGGAAATAGCTCAACAACATCTTCTCAACAACGAAGATATAATCTATATCTCTACAAAGTGGAAAAGAGTAAAGTGGTTAGCGATGTTACTTGCGAAGAGAAAATTCCAATTCGTGTCATTGACAAAAACTCGGGAGCAGCTTTGCCAATTACCGCTATCAGACGCAACGACTTTATAGATATCCTTGTCAATGTCTCGTATAACGAAAAAACAGGTGATGTAGACTTTGAGGTATCAGACTGGAACAGTGTGGACGGAGAGGTGACATTTGACTAGAGAATCATTACCGGTGCAAGAAGAGACACAAAAACACGTATAGAAACACGACCTGAATCTCTGAGATAATAAGATGAAGAATAGGATAATTATAACCATAATAGTGGTATGTAACTTGCTATTACTGCATAGTTGTAGTGATAATGAGTGGTTTTAGCCTGCGAATGTAGGAAAGGAGGTTAATACAATCCTTAAGTTCGGAGCAATAGACCACGAACAAATCAACATAAAAACACGCTCTACCTATGACCTCTATTACGAATCTATGGTTCGTAATATGTATGTATTTGTTTTTGCAAATAATGAAAAAATTTATGGTCATTATTTCGATGAATCCAATCTGAATGATACAGGCAGCAAAGAGTATTGGACGGTGAGCAATATGACTGCTGACAATTCGATATCCCAGACAACAGGAACACTGCATGTGAGTATACCAACAGTCTCGGCCGGTGCCGAAATTGTACTTATTGCCAATGTCGACCTCGATTTTATGGATATATCATCGGAACGTCTTGCACTGGTGCGTACAAGAGAGGATCTTGATAAGATGGTAGTCTCGTTGAATCAGGAAATTCCCGACCGTAATGCAGGATACTTTATGATGACGGGAAGTCGAAGTGACGTGAGTATATCGGCTGACGGATTGATAAATGTGCCCGAAGGGACTATTATGCTTCATCGTCTGGATGCAAAGGTAGAGGTTAACGTACGCATTAACCCGAATGAGGAGAGCGATAATCAGCAGGTCGAGGAGTTTGTACCTGAATCGTGGCAGGTGATTAATTTGCCCAAAAGTTCGCTTCTATTGCCTAACGACAATCCCATGAAGTTTCAGAAAGAGGTATACTTTGACCTGACTCCTAAGAATTTTGAAACAACAGACAATGAGGTGATTAACGGTAATGCCACAGGAGGTATCCTCTATGGTTTTTCTTTCTATACATTGGAAAACATCTGCTCGGGTGATAAAAAGAAAAGTGTAGATGGAAACTACCACAACCGCGACCGCAGAAGCAAATATCTTGATAATCCCGATGACGAAAAGTATGGTTCGTATAATACCGAGAATGGCCTTTGGGAATATGCTCCCGAGCTTGCTACTTATCTTATAATAAAGGGTGAACTGAAAATGCTTGTCGATGCAGGTTTGACAAGTGAACAGCATCTTATTGCCGATGTTACATATTACATACATTTAGGCGACTTTGCCAAGGATAAAGATAACTACGATGTAGCACGTAATACACATTATACGTATACAATCAATATCAAGGGTGTAGAGAGCATTGAGGTCGAGGTAGATACCTCAAATGATAATGAGCCGGGTATAACCGAGGAGCAACCCGGTGCAATGGGACACCTTTACGAAGCAGAAGAGGATATATATACTTTTGATGCTCATTATGGGCAAAGAGTATATACCATTAGGGCAAATGAGATTGACCTCGAGAACCTTACTTGGTATGTGCGTACACCATTCGGACGACAGGGTATTCCCTTAAAGGATGCCTCGGGTAACGAGATTTATAACGACCTCGATTATAAATGGGTCGAGTTTATGCTCAATGATAAGCAGGCAGGGAAAAATCTCTATTCAAACAGTAATATGCACTATCCTGCCGACAAGAGTAAACTTATGACCGTTATTCAGGTGCTCGATATGATAAAAAGCGAGGTTGCATTGTGGCACGAGAAGAAAGAGAGCAGGTTCGATGATAATGGTGAGATGAAATTTACTGTTTTCGTGAATGAGTTTTATTACGAAGAGAACCCGATGAACCCCAACGACCCCGATGTGTTGTGGAAGAAATTTGTGAACCAGCCCAACCGTATTATGCACATTCTTTGTAAGAACAATAGAAGTGCCGATGATGACAGTTCGGTTACAGGCAGTATTCTTACGATAAGACAAAACTCGATACAGACACCTTATAGTATAGTACAGGAGCGTACCGACTTAACCGAAGCGTGGGGATGTGAAATTGTCGATGAGATACGAAATAGTGCTTGGTTCTATCATCCCGATGAACGACTCGGCAACTTGAGCAGTGCGCATAAGCCATCATATACACCCGATAATACTTCGTTGAGTGACGGACTTTACAATAGCGCCTGTCTTATCAATTTGGTAAAAGGAACAGGGGCTGCCAAGAGTGTGAATGCTACATTGCGTTGGGATACATTCATCGATTACTCCGAGAATGATTTAGAACTGAAATCGCAATATAGGTCGGGGTTGCACTCTGTGCTCTTGCGTAATCGCGACCTTGACGGTGACGGTATTATCGACCCCGAGGAGCTGCGTTGGTACATTGCGTCACTCGACCAGCTTTGCGGACTTTTTATTGGCGACCAAGGACTTAGTAGCGATGCACAGCTCTATCCCATTGCATCGAGTCGTGAGCCTAACACTCCCGTCAGTGGTGGTGTGTTCAATGGTGTTTTCCCCTGGCGTATACACATTGTGAGTAGTACTGCTTGGCAGGAGACTGCGGGAAATGTGCCAACCATTGTATGGGCCGAGGAGGGTGCATCAACAGGTGAGTATCAGGTGCATTGGGGCAAGCCCGGTTACTCTTCGGTGCGTTGTGTCAGAAATCTTGGAATGCAGCCTGCTACAGCAGCAAATATCATACAACCCGGAGTAAATTATCCAAAGGATTTGTTGGTGATTGTTGAGAAACCATCAGGTACAATAAATAAAAACTCGGTATACAGGTTCGATATGAGAAATCTTAACAAGGCTGCACAGCGTGCCTATTATACAACTCACGAACTTGTGCCCGACGATGAGTATAGCTCTTTGGCTCGTGTGTATGTTGGTTTTGAAACAGGAGCTTTGCAGCAGTTTACGACTACAAACCCATCATACAATGTGCTGAAAGATGAGTTGGAAAGAGGCGGTTCGCCATCGCCCGACGGCTATCGTGTGCCTAACCTGCGTGAAGGTGTTATTATGCACCTTTATTGCGATAATGCAACGTGGTGGGACAGTAATAAAGGTACGTTAGTAAGTACATACTACTCTTTCGGTTATCACGGTAACAGATACGACTATGTAAATGGTGAGCACTTCTACTCGTGGTCTATTTATAACGACCGTGTGACATTGGGTAATCCTGCATCGCAGTATATACGTTTTGTGAGGGATATTCAGCCATAATAAGTTGTTCGCTACGCAGGCTTGAAAAGTCTTTTATTCAATCTTATAAAAGATGGGTGACAAATTTTGCTTTTGGTCACCCATCTTTTTTTGTACGACAACTTACCGTGATGCATAAGTATTGCTGTGATTGCTCCTATCCTCGAAGAGCTGTTCCTACCCCCTGGAGAGGCGTTGAGGATACAGAGACACAAGAATAATTACGTTTACTGTACTCCCGATTACAAATTTAACCCGTCATTGAGGATTTCAATGACGGGTTAAATTTATTCCTATTTATTCAGGAGTATCATGCTATTATTCGAGTTTAGAGAAATCAATCTTAGGAGCTTCGGTTGTGTTGCCTGCACGCTCGAAGTGAGTTCCCGAATTAGTGTACTCATCAAAGAAACCACCCATTGAGAGGAAGAATTTCTCGCCATCAGAGCCACCTGTATAGTCGAGGCGCATCTCTTGATGTCCGGTTGCATCGCAGGTGAAGCGAGCCTTTGTAACAGGAATCCAGCGACCGTCGGTGGTGCGTGCCCACTGATTGCTGTAGTATGCCTTTCTGTTGATGTATCCCATTACAGGATTGAAGTTCTCAAGGAACGAGTGTGCATTGGTGTACCAAGTGGTTATTTTGGGGCGACGGAAAGAGGCTACAAGAGACCATTTACCCTTATTGTTGTCGTAGAAATAGGCTGTGTATACAGTATTACCCTTCTTGTCGGGTCTTATACCCATAAGGAAGCGGCAACGCTCGCCTGCTTTCCAGTCATAGTGCATAAAGCTCTGTCCACCCGAACCTTCGTTACCAAAATCCTGAACCTTTACGTCTGCTCCTTTCTTAACAAGCACCACGCGCAAAGAGTCGGGAATCTCGGCTGCATTGTCGGTCTCGTATGGACTCCACACCGAGAAGAGTACTCTTCTCTTGTATGGGGTGTTGTTCTGCATACCAAAGTATCCCTGACCGAATCCGCAAGCCATATAGTAGCTGCTGGGTATATCACCCTCCTCGGGAACAACAAGCTCGTTGTAGAACCATTCGATATCCTCTCCCTCGGGAAGTGTGTAACCCAAGTGTACCGATGGGCCGCGGCGTCCGAAATGGGTGCTGAAATCGGGTGCAACAGCAACGACAGGTGCAACGTCACCACCAACGTAAAGGGCAGCAACAGAACCAAAGTCCGAGCCACTGTTTATCTTTGCACCACGAATATCTACCTTTATATGACCGGGATTCTCGACCTTGAACTTGCCAAGCTCTACACGCGAAAGGGTGTCGCTGTTAAGGGTTACATTCTGTTTCTTGCCAAGCAAAGAGACCTCGATGTCCGAGTTTCCTTTTGCCTGCAATGCAATGTTCATATTGCCGCTCACTTTTGTTCTGAAGTAGAAACTTATCACAGTCTCTTTGTCGTCCCAGTTGCGTATAGCGCAGTTGTCCTCGTCGATATACGCTTTATCTCCTGCTGTTACATAAGCATTACCCGACAGGGTGACGATGCTTTCATTTTGTGTAGCCTCGGCTGCGGGAGCCTGATTGCCATTACAAGCCGAGAACAGTGCTACGGCCAAAGATGCCAATAGTAAAATACCTTTCTTTTTCATAGATTATATCCTTTAATTATTTATTGAACGTCTTATTTGGGAAGAGTAACCTGGAACATCGAGCTGTTTGTGTGCTCGCGAAGCAGTATCTCTTTCATCTTCTTCAGTACATCGGGGTATTTGCCCGAGAGGTTCTTGTCTTCGTGAAGGTCGGTGGCAAGGTCATAAAGGCTGCACTGGCCATTCTGCACGATGAGCTTCCAGTTGCCCATACGCAGTGCCATCATATTTGTCTCGTGGAACTCCCAATACAGGAACTCGTGTGCCTCCTGCTCGCCCTCGCCCAAGAGTGTGGGTGCGAATGAGAGACCGTCGAAATAGTCGTTTGCAATCTTCTTGTTGCTGTAGCGCTCGATGTAGTTCTCGATGCCAGCAACATCGCAGAATGTTGGCATAAGGTCGTAGAATGCCAACTGATGGTCGTTCACTGTACCTGCCTCAACCTGTCCGGGCCACCAAGCTATGAAAGGAACGCGGATACCACCCTCGGTGGTAGAACGCTTTGTTCCACGAAGCAGTTTCTCGGTGTTGAAGTAGTCGGGGTCGGCGCCGCCCTCGGTGTGGGGGCCGTTGTCACTTGTGAAGATTACAAGTGTGTTCTTGTCGAATCCTTTCTCTTTGAGTTTGTCGAGTACCTCGCCGACGTATGCATCGAGACGTGTCACCATTGCAGCAAACTGCTGGTGTGCGCAGTCGGTGGGGTTGTAGCGCGAACCTGCGTCGCCGCCGTAGCTCTTCTCGGTGCAGAATGTTCCCTGATAGGCCTTGAAAATGCTATCCTCGGGCTGTGCAAGCTCGGCGTGGGGTAGCGTGTAGGTGAATATTCCAAAGAAGGGTTGGTCGGCTGTCTGTTTGTCGATCCACGCCATTGCACGTTGGTGGATAAGGTCGGCCGAGTAGTCTTTACGGTTCTTGTACTCCTCGCCGTGCATTCCGTATGCGATATTGTTCTCTAACAGTTCGCGGTGCACCTTGGTATCGCCTGCGGCGCGGCTGTAGGCATTAAGGAAATTGGGGTAGTAGAGGTGTGCCTGGAACTGACACATAAAGCCGTAGTATTCGTCTATTCCTCGTTTGTCGGGGGTAGAGATAGAACCCTCGTATCCGCCTGCCCACTTACCGAACATACCGGTGGTGTAACCGTTGTCTTTCATAATCTCGGGGAGGATTATGTGGTTGGGGTCGTATGGCTCCTGTCCTGTCTGTACGGGGTCTGTTGTCTTGCCGTATGTCACCGAACCGATACGATACTCTTTGTTACCGCGCACTTTGGTGTGTCCGGTGTGCTGTCCTGTCATAAACGATGCTCGCGAGGGGGCACTTACAGGGCTGCCTGCATATGCCTGTGTGAACATCATACCCTCGGCTGCCATACGGTCGAGGTTAGGGGTGCTTATGTACTGCTGTCCATAGCAACCAACATCGGCATATCCAAGGTCGTCGCACATAATGTATATAATGTTGGGGCGCTGTGCCTCCTGTGCCTGTACTGCTGCCGAGGCAAGCAGTCCGCATCCGAAAAGAATTAGTTTATTATCCATAATATCCCCCATTCTTGTCGACAACGTTTATTGTTACACTTGCGGCATCTGTCCCGGTTCTGTTGAATGTCAGACCGATTTTCTCGGCTGCCACGCTCGATTGAAAGCCTAATGCGAGAATGGCCAATAAGGTAAAATAGAGTTTTTTCATTGTTTTTAGGGTTGTTTGGGGTAAATATATATAAATAATTCCATTTTTCGATGCGCTACTTTGAATTTTCTTTTTTTACGGTGGCACTCTGCTTTTAAATCTCAGAGGTTTGCTTTAATCTGTAACAGCTCGTATTGCTTTGCCAAATTTGCAGCTAGAGCTATATATTCTTGGCTCGTCGCTGTACAGACTGAAAGTGTATGCCTTGAGTGAGTCTTGTTCACATGGGGTTGAGCTCCAATAATTACTGATTATATTAGGGTTGTCACCGTAGAAAATAATACCTGTAGGCAAAAATATACTGTTTCCGTTAGGTCCGGTAGCAGTAAACCCTATTGTATTATATAATTTGGCTTTTTTCCATTGACACTTCTCTATGAGCTCTTGCCACTCAGCTTTGGTTGGCATTCTCCAAGTGGCCCCTCGTTTTATGCGGGCAATGTCGTGGGGGCTTCCACTTATGTCACCCAGGCCTTTGTAAGTCCAACTCTCCGATATGCCACTTTTATCTTTGTATCTATCTATTGCTGTTGTGTCACTCCAAGCGTAAATCTTGCCTATTTCGCTTGGTTTATACTGGTCGGAAATGTGACCATTTACGCCGATGTTGTAGGCGCCCCATTTAACACTTAATCCTAAATCAATGTACCCGTGCCCGCCAATTGTGCCGTTGGGTGTGGATACAATTGCTTTTTCAAGTGCTTTATATTCGTAATCTGTATTATCAGTGTTTGCGTTCAGTGCTATTGCATCTATTGTAATCATTATCAATAATATGACACCGGCACAAATACAAGGTGTATATATGTTCTGATTATGATTGTCTGTTCCGGTTTCGGTTTGCGAGGGTATCTCGGTGTTAGGTGTTGATGTAGGGTCGGCATTGTTGTTTGAATTACCAAATAACAGTTTTTCTATTAGAAGTATTATTGCTGCAAGTACGGAATTGACTATTGGTAATAATAAACTGTCGGGCGATAATTGGATGACTATAAGAACGATAATACATGCAGAGATTCCAATTAGCTTTAATAATAACTCGGGAATGTTGCTTGCGTTCTTACGGGAATTATTTTCAATATTCTTCTGCTTGGTGTCTTTATTCATAATAATATCCTATTTTTAT
>JAGCKB010000044.1 GCA_017647725.1 Bacteroidaceae bacterium | reverse complement strand
GTTTGTTTCTTTTTTGCGGTTACATAGCCCGCTATGCGCCCTTAAAATATAAATAAACATCCAATTTTTGCTCTATAAAAAACTTGACGATATAAATTTAAACAGCTTCTTAAATTCTTAAGCTCAGAAACTGTTTGAATTCTATTTTGGATTTATTTTAGAGTTATTATTGAGTAGATTTTCTTTCGCATTTTGCAGGGAATAGCGGGCTATTTCCAAAAAATAAGAAAGAAAAGATGTCGATAATAGACTCAAAAAAGCCGAAACGTTCATCGCAAATATAGAATTATTTTCTAATAAAATTCAAAAAGCTTCTCAATATTGTGATAAAAATAAAACAGCTCATTGGCGCACCCAAAGAAATTGTCTCTTTTTAGAAGCTGTTTGAATTTATATCGCGAAACATTTATCTCCTATAAGATTGTTTTTTTAGAAATTCAAACAGTTTCTTACATAGTTTAAGTTTTCTCTTTTTACTTTTGATGGAAAATTAGAGGCAGTTTAAGTTTTTTATTATTAATTTAGCGACATACAACCAAGAGAGAGCTTCAGTCTCTGTAGAAAAGAGCCTCTTGGTTGCTGAAAATGAATATGATAACAGTTTCTAAACTCTAAGGCTATGGCAAAGAAAGGTGGAAAAGCAAGCCGACGAATGAACAAGCGTCAGCTGGTCGAGATGATTGTTGAACTGTTCAACAGACGTAGTAGCGAACAGTTGGGTACTAAGGATATCTTCAAAGAATTGGGACTGACATCAATGTCGGCGCGTACGCTCTGTGTCTCTATTCTCGATGATATGGTCTTTGATGGCTATTTGCTTGAGCCTGTATTCCGAAAGTACATCCTTGCCAATCAAGGCTCTGTGTTGTGCGGTACTTTCAAACGCAGCAGTGAGGGATATAATACGGTTACCCCCGACGACGGCAGCGAACCTGTTGTCGTCTCCGAGAGACACTCTATGCACGCGCTCACCGATGATTATGTGCGTGTTACACTATTTGCCAAAAGACGCGGTCGCGGTATGGAGGGCGAGGTGGTTGAGATTATCCGTCGTAAGCATAATACCTTTGTAGGAGTGCTTAAGGTTGAGAAACACTATGCGCTGCTACTCACCGAGAGCCGCATAATGCCTAACGATATATTCATTCCTCGTGAATATCTTAAGGGAGGTAAATCGGGCGATAAGGCGGTGGTTCGTCTGCTCGATTGGCCCATCGACAGCCGTAATCCCATTGGTAAGGTAGTCGATATTTTAGGTAAGGAGGGCGATAACGATGCCGAGATGAATGCCATCCTCGTCGAGTATGGTCTGCCTTATGTCTATCCGGCCGCTGTGGAGGATGCTGCCAATCATCTGCCGTCGGATATAACAGCCGAGGAGATTGCCCGTCGCGAAGATTTCCGAGGCGTTACCACCTTTACCATTGACCCGGTCGATGCCAAAGACTTTGACGATGCAATATCTATCCGTCCCCTCTCGGGCGATACGTGGGAGGTTGGTGTGCACATTGCCGATGTTTCGCACTATGTCACCGAGGGTAGCATAATTGACAAAGAGGCGTATAAGCGTGCTACATCGATATATCTTGTCGACCGCACAATACCTATGCTCCCCGAAAGACTTTGTAATTTCCTATGTTCGCTGCGCCCCAACGAGGATAAACTCACCTACTCGGTAATATTTACAATAAACAGCAGTGCCGAGGTAAAGAACTTCCGCATAGTGCGTGCTGTGATAAACAGCGACCGCCGATTCAGCTACGAGGAGGTGCAGGAGATTATTACAAAGGGCGAGGGCGACTACGCCGCTGAGATTGCAGTGCTGAATAAGATGGCACAAGCGATGCGCACGAAACGTTTTGCTGCGGGAGCAATTGATTTTCAGCAGGCCGAGGTGCATTTCCGACTCGACGAGACAGGAAAGCCTGTGTCGGTATATTTCAGTGAGAGCAACGAGTCACACCAGCTTATCGAGGAGTTTATGCTTCTTGCCAACCGCACCGTTTCCGAGACAATAGGCAAGCGTACCCCCAAGAATACGCCTAAGACATTTGTCTATCGTATTCACGACACTCCCGACCCCGAGAAACTGGGCGTTCTTGCCCGTTTCGTTGCTAAATTGGGATATAAGATGAAGAGTGCCTCGGGACGAACAACATCGCCTGCCGCGCTTAACACCCTTCTTACCGATATCAAGGGAACAAAGGAACAGAATGTGATTGAGCAAATATCGCTGCGCACAATGCAAAAGGCACGATACTCAACCGAGAATATCGGACACTATGGTCTTGCTTTCAAATACTACACTCATTTCACATCGCCCATACGTCGTTACCCCGACCTCTTGGTGCATCGTTTACTCACTCGTTATCTTGTTCAGAACTCCCGTTCGGCAAGTCAGGCTAAATACGAGGAGTTCTGCGAGCACTGTTCGGCGCAAGAGCAGATTGCAGCTAATGCCGAGCGCGCAAGCATAAAATACAAGCAGGTCGAGTTTATGAGCGAGCACATTGGCGAGGAGTACGATGCAGTCATAAGCGGAGTTACCGAGTGGGGTATTTATGCCGAGATAAACGAGAACAAGTGCGAGGGACTGATTCCTTTGCGCACGTTAGAGGACGATTATTACGAGTTCGACGATGCCAACTACTGCCTGGTTGGTCGACGTACACACCATAAATATATGATTGGTGACGCAGTGCGCATACGCATAGCACGCGCCAACCTCGACCGCAAACAGCTCGATTTCGAACTTGTGCAATAAGATCCTCTTTTTAAGTTGTTTACCTTATAAACAGTTGACTATAATATCTATATATAAATGGAAAATGAACTGACATCGTTGTTGTTGAATCTTGGCATTGAGACCGAGAACCACCCTTTTGTGCGTTTGGTTATAATAACCTTTGCAGTGATACTGCTGTTTTACGTATGCGGTATCATTTGTCATAAGGTTATAATTCCGCTCGTGGTTTCTGTGACCAAAAGAACCAATAACACTTGGGATGATATTCTTTTAAATAAAGATGTCGTAAAGAATTGCTGTAATATAGTACCTGCGGCTATTGTAACAGCATTTATGCCTTTTATTATTAGCAGCAATAGTGTCTTCTTCTCATTTATGATGAAGGTGTGCTGGGTCTATATAACCATAGTAGGTATAAAGCTTGTATGCTCTATTCTCTCGGCACTTTACACGCTCTCTAACGCTTCGGAGAAAACTCGTAACCACACGCTTAAGGGTGTTTTCCAGATGCTTAAGATTGCTGCAATATGTATAGGTGCAATAATTATCGTAAGCACTTTGATCGACCGCGACCCTGTTAAGATTCTTGCCGGACTCGGTGCATCGGCAGCAGTGCTGATGCTGGTCTTCAAGGATAGTATTATGGGACTTGTGGCGGGTGTGCAGCTATCGGCCAACGATATGATGCGTCCCGGCGACTGGATAGCAATGCCTAAACACGGTGTCGATGGATTTGTGATAGATGTGTCGCTTACCACTGTAAAGATACAGAATTGGGACAAGACGATAATAACCGTGCCTCCCTATGTGCTGGTTAGCGACTCGTTCCAGAATTGGCGAGGAATGTTCGATAGTGGCGGACGACGCGTCAAACGCTCAATATTCATCGATATAAACACAATACGTTTCTGTAGCGATAAAGAGGTGCAGGAACTCGAGCGTAAGGGATTGACAGGAGATAATTACAGCGGACAGAATGTAAATCTTACCATTTTTCGCAATTACCTGGAGAGCTACCTCAGAGGGCGCGCCGATGTTAATCCCAATATGTTTATGATGGCACGTCAGCTACAGCCTACAGCACAAGGATTACCTCTTGAATTATATTTCTTCTTCAATGGTACTGCGTGGGTCGATTATGAGCATTTCCAGGCCGATATATTCGAGTATGTGTATGCTGTTCTTCCCGAGTTTGGACTGAAGTCTTTTCAGGCTCCTTCGGGTAACGATTTTAATAACAGCGCAGGACGTATTCCCAGTCATCTGTTTTAAGAAAGCACAATGCCACAATTTGCCGACGTAATACTACCGCTGCCTTTAGCCTCGACATTTACATACAGCATTGCTCCCGAAGACAGGGAACGCATTGCTGTGGGCAGTCGTGTCACTGTTCCGCTGGGAAAGAGTAAGCATTATACGGCGCTTGTGGCACGTCTGCACGACGAAGAACCAACCGAGTACAGCGTCCGAGAGATAAGCGAACTGCTCGACGATACTCCTATCGTGCTACCTACGCAGACGAAATTGTGGGAGTGGATAGCACGATACTACCTCTGTTCCATGGGTGAGATTTTCAAGGCAGCTGTGCCGCAGGGGCTGAAAGGGGAGTTTAAACCAAAGACCGAGCAGCGCATACGTCTTGCATCATACTATAAGAATCCTACTGCACTGAATTTAATTCAACAGTCATTATCGCGCGCTCCGCGACAGAAACGACTGCTTGCCACCTATCTGCAACTAACCAAGGGTGGCAGCGAGATTGCCCGACACACGCTGCTCGAGAGAGCCGAGGTTGCTCCCAATATCTGCAAAGAGCTTGTAGATAAGGGTATTTTAGAGTGTTACGAGGTCGAGGTAGGACGTCTAAGAAACGATGTCGCGCCAGTAGTCCCCGAGAATAGTCTCAATGAGGCGCAACAGAGAGCCTTTGAGCAGATAAACGAGAGCTTCACGAATAAGAATGTGACACTGCTGCACGGTGTGACGTCGGCAGGAAAAACCGAGGTCTACATACACCTTATAAAACAGGCTGTTGAGCGTGGTGAGCAGGTGCTGTATATGCTTCCCGAGATTGCCCTTACAAAGCAGATTGTTGAGCGTTTGCGTAAGGTCTTTGGCAACCGAATAGGGCTTTATCACTCGAAATTCTCCGATGCCGAGCGTGTCGAGATATGGAAAAAACAGTTGGGCGACGAGCCGTACGATATTATTCTTGGGGTACGTTCATCTATCTTTCTGCCGTTCAAACGGCTGGGGCTTGTCATCGTCGACGAGGAGCACGAGAACAGCTACAAACAGCAAGAGCCGGCTCCGCGTTATAATGCCCGCAATGCAGCCATTGTCTTAGCTTCGCTCTTTGGAGCAAAGACTCTTCTTGGCACCGCTACACCTGCGATTGATACCTACTATAATGCCACAACGGGAAAATATGGTCTTGTGAGCCTTACCCGACGTTATCGCTCACTGCAACTACCGCACATCGAGGTTGTGGATATTCAAGACCTTGCTCGTCGCAAAAGGATGACAGGGCCATTCTCCGACCCTCTTGTCGAGGCAATGAGCGAGGCGCTAAAAGAGAAAAAGCAGATAATCCTGTTCCAGAATCGTCGAGGATACTCGCCGTTGCTCGAGTGTCGCACCTGTGGGTGGACTCCACGCTGTAAGCATTGCGACGTCAGTCTCACACTGCACAAGAGCGCAGGTAAGTTAAGCTGCCACTACTGCGGTTACACCATCCCGGCGCCAAAGATATGTCCCAACTGCGAGGAGAATAACTTCGTTAATCTGGGTTACGGCACCGAAAAAATAGAGGATGACCTACAGAAAATTTTTCCCGATGCGCGCATTGCCCGTATGGACCTTGACACCACTCGCACTCGCACCGCATATGAGAACATTATAAACGATTTTCAGAGTGGGGCTACAGATATTCTCATTGGTACACAGATGGTCTCCAAAGGGCTAGACTTCGACAATGTCTCTGTAGTAGGTATACTCAATGCCGACACACTGCTCAACTATCCCGATTTCAGAGCCTCGGAACGTGCTTTTCAGATTATGGCGCAGGTCGCAGGGCGTGCATGACGTAAAAGCGGACAAGGCAGGGGCTTTCTTCAGACGCGTCAACCCGAAAATACCATCAGCCCGCTTATTGTTGGCAATAACTATATGCAGTTCTACGACAACCAGCTGTCCGAGCGTATGATGTTCCATTATCCACCATTTCATCGGTTGGTTTACGTCTATATGAAGCATCGCGACTGCCGTGTCCTTGACGAGTTTTCCGAGTATATAGCCGGTCGTATGCGCGAGGTTTTCGAACACCGCGTGCTTGGCCCCGACCTTCCACCTGTTGCCCGAGTGCAGCAGCTGTTTATACGCAAGATAGTGCTTAAAAT
>JAGCKB010000043.1 GCA_017647725.1 Bacteroidaceae bacterium | reverse complement strand
GCTTATGAAACGCTCCCTACGCAACCTTTTTACAGCATCGCTATTTGCAGTGTTCGCCGCCACAATCTATTTTTGGATCTCGCCACTGAGCGAAGCGCACTCGGAACTACTCTCACGCACCTCGCCCACAATGTACGACGTCATTGTTGCATTCATAGGTGGTGCAGCCGGCTGTTTGGCATTAAGCAGCACAGGCAACCGCATACAGGTCATAGTTGGTGTAGCAATATCCACGGCTCTATTACCACCACTCTGTACCGTTGGTTTTTGCATTGCAACAGGACGATGGCTCTTAGCCTTTGGCGCCCTCTATCTTTTTTTCATAAACTCGGTATTCATAGCTATATCCACCTATCTTGGAGCGCGCATCCTTAAATTCTCGCCAAAAGTTTTTGCCGACAAACAACACGAACGCAATGTAAAGAGAATGCTTATAATAATATCTACAATAACCTTGTTGCCATCGGTAGTGCTCACCTATAACATTGTACGCAAGAGCATCTACACACAAAACGCCGAGAATTTCATTGCCCAGGAACTGCACTTTAGCGGAGCTCATATAATTGAGAAACAGGTCGATTATGCCCACCGCACCATACAAGCTGTTTACATCGGCAACCACATACCACAATCTGTTTTAGAGAATGTGCGCAACCAATTGCCTCAATACCATCTCGAAGGAACCCGCCTCGACATACTTCAAGATGGTGAACGTCGCGATAGCATTATGCTCAGCAGCCTACAGGCCAAAATAGCACGTGACATTTACAAACGCAACGACTCGACAGTATATCTTACCAGGGAAATAAAAAAGTATCGCGACAGCCTCGACGCTGTAAACCGATTCAAGGACCTCGACAGGCGCATCCTCGAAGAGGCGCATACCCTTTTTCCTCAAATACAGAGTGTTGCATTGGGATATCAATGGAGCAGTAACATAAACAGCAGTAAAAGTAACTTCGGCACCTTTGCACGAGTAACCACAAATGAAAATATAGATAAAGAGGCTCTAAGACGTCTTACCCATTGGCTAAAACAACGAACAGAAGCACCGGAAATGCAGGTGGAAATTACCCAAAAAGCCCAACCGCGCTATTAAATAAATAAAATATAACAAAAAAGAGGCAAAATATTTGCAATTATAAAAATAGCGCCGTATCTTTGCACCGCAAAAACCGATGGCGAGATAGCTCAGCTGGTTAGAGCGTCGGATTCATAATCCGGAGGTCGTGGGATCGTGACCCACTCTCGCTACAAAAATCCAACCCTTAAGGTTGGATTTTTTGTTTATTGTCACTTCCTGCCGAAAAAATGTGTAAGACTCGTTCCTTCTTTCACACTTTTACATCCTCATTACATTATTCTCGAAATTTTAGAATGTATCGCAATGTAAAAAATTGCATAAAGAGATATTACGCACTATCTTTGTTACAAAGCAATAGGGAAAAACCTTTTACAAAGCATTCAATAAAAAAAATATAATTATGTATTCTTTTTGTAAAAGAACATATATATATTTGTAACAATAAAAAAATTGTTTATTAAATATTAAAACGTAATATTATGGAAGATTTATCAGTTTGGTACAATGGTCTCAGCGATACAATGAGAGTCTTTTGGATTTGCGGTGGTGTGAGTACACTTATATTCCTCATACAGTTTGCTATGACATTCATTGGAATTGGCGATACCGATGCCGACTTTGACTTTAGCGGCAGCGAAGGCGATACAATGGACTTTGGAGGAATGATGTCACTATTCTCGGTTCGAAACATTGTGAATTTCTTTATGGGATTCGGATGGGGAGGTGTCTGCATAGGACAATACACCGATAACAAGCTATTCCTTTATTTAGGTGCTACTGTAATTGGTCTTATCTTTGTGGCTATTTTCTTCTACCTCATCAAGCAGCTTCTTAAATTGGAGAGCAGTGGAAACATCGATATGAACGACTGCGTTGGAAAGGTGTGCAACGTTTATCTGCGCATCCCCGCTGCACGAAGCGGAAAAGGCAAGGTGCAGATGAGCATAAATGGAACCATCATAGAGTGGGATGCCATTACCGATGACAAGGATATTATTAGCACCGGATCACAAGTTAAGGTGATAGAAGTTACAGGTGGAAGCACACTGCTTGTAGAACGCGTTTAAGAAATCACGAAAAAAATATTATTAATATTATTAACTAAAAACAATAAAATTATGGATCCTTCAGTTCTAATCGTTGGTGGAATAGTAGTAGGACTTGCTATTATCATTTCGTTCATCAACCGTTACAAACGTTGTCCTTCGGACAAAATCCTTGTAGTCTATGGTACCGGTTCGGGTAAGTCATCTACAACCTGTGTACACGGTGGTGGTAAATTCGTTTGGCCCATTATGCAAGATTATGCATACCTCAGCCTTACCCCTATCTCTATCGATGCAAACCTTACAAACGCACTTAGTAGACAGAACATCCGCGTTGACGTTCCCAGCCGTTTCACAGTAGGTATCTCAACCGACCCCGAGTCGATGCACGCAGCCGCCGAGCGTCTTTTGGGTCTTACCCCCTCACAGATTCAGGAACTTGCACGAGATATTCTCTTTGGTCAGCTTCGTCTGGTTATTGCCACAATGAGTATCGAGGAGCTTAACAACGACCGCGATAAGTTCTTGGAGAGCATCTCGGCAAACGTCGAGGTAGAGCTAAAAAAGATTGGTCTTCGCCTTATCAACGTAAACGTAACCGATATTAAAGACGAATCGGGTTATATCGAGGCTCTTGGTCGCGAGGCAGCAGCTAAGGCTATCAACGAGGCAAAGGTACGCGTAGCCGAGCAGGATAAGATTGGTGAGATTGGTAAAGCCGAGGCAATGAAAGAGACTCGTATCCGTACATCTGAGGCCAACGCATTCGCCGTAAAGGGAGAGAACGAGGCAAAGGTCGAGATTGCAAATTCTGAGGCTTATCGTCGCGAGAAAGAGGCCGAGGCACAGCGTAAGGCGAGTGCAGCCGAGAAGGTACAGCAGGCTAAGGCACTGCAAGAGGCATACGCAGCCGAGCGTGAGGCCGAGGAGGCTCGTGCCGAGCGTGAGCGCTCAACCGAGACAGCCAACGTCATCGTGCCCCAGGAGATTGAGAAGCAGCGACTCATCATCGCAGCCGAGGCCGAGGCCGAGCAGAAGCGTGTTAATGCAAAGGGTGAGGCCGACGCTATCTTCGCCAAGATGGAGGCCGAGGCTAAGGGTCTCTACGAGATTCTTACCAAGCAGGCAGCAGGTTACGACAAGATGGTCGAGGCAGCAGGTGGCGACGCAAACAAGGCATATATGCTGTTGTTGCTCGAGAAGCTCCCCGAGCTTGTAAAGACACAGGTAGAGGCTGTCAAGGGTATTAATATCGACCACGTTACAGTTTGGGATAGCGGCAATGGCGACGGCAAAGGCTCAACAGCAAACTTTGTATCGGGTCTTATGAAGTCGGTTCCTCCTTTGAACGAACTTTTTGATATGGCAGGTCTCAATCTTCCCGAGTACCTTGCAAAGAAAAAAGAGACCGAGGAGACAAAAGCCGAGGAGATTTAAATTAATCTGACATAACAGTAATGATGGCGCCCAAAAGAAAAAGGGCGCCATCATTGTTATAAGATCTAAAGAAGAAACTATCTTGTGGCTTTCGAAGCCCGAAAAAACACTTTTTACTAAGCGTAAATAAACATTTGAAGGCTAGTGTAACTACTAAAGAGCCTGCCTCATTTTTATTATTAACAACCAATATAACGACCGTAAATAGCGGCATAAATCACCATTTAAAGCAAAATCAGTGAAAACTTTTATTTAAAATTTGGTTTTCTCATTTCCTTTTTCTACTTTTAAACGCGAAAGAAAATATCTTAGATACTAACTTTTAAATAAAGGAGCTATGGTTTGGATAATAATTGGGTCTATACTTGTTTTAGCTTTCCTATATAAAGTATTTAAAGCATTTGTAAAAATCCGCAAGAAAGGAAATGCAAGCTATCACATTCCTGTAATGAAATCGAGGAATAAGAGAAGTAAATTCTTCAGGCGGTTCAAGTATCTCGAGGGACTGGGCGATTAACCCGGCCCTCCTTCTTTTCTATTTTTTCGACCGTTTCAACCACTCCCGCGCCCTATCCCTGTCAAAATAGAGAAGGTAGGTATCGGGATTCTTTACAGTAACAAGAGTAGTAAATAGTTCGGGATGATTACGCACACAGGGGTATAAGTATTCAAATGTTGCATCCATCCCAAGCTGGTCGAGCACTACATATTTTACACCACCGTCAAGAAGATTCTCTATCAGTTTAGTCTCATCGGTCGTCTCCAAGAAATACCGCGCCTTCACACCCGAATATATATAAAACAGTTCGGGCTTACGCGTGGCAACAATAGCATAACGATCAATCTCGGCAAGACGCAGGCTCACCTCGCGATAGTTGTGAAACTTTGATGGCAACGGCATACGACCATAGACATACAATCCCCAAATAGTGTGTTTGGTGAGTATTCCCGTCTGCAAGAACATAGGAACAAACAACAGCGACAAAATCCACACAGGGAACCCCCTCTTAACAGGCTTCATCGCCAACGTACCAATAGACCAAAGACCAACGAACAGTGCAGCTGTCAAAAGCGGAAAAAGGATTATAAGATAGCGATAGCT
>JAGCKB010000042.1 GCA_017647725.1 Bacteroidaceae bacterium | reverse complement strand
TCCTAACAGCACTGCTTACATTTATTGTGGCAGTAAATGCTCAATCGGCAAGTTACGACCAGTTTCCTATTAAGGTAACAGGCGGATTGACAAATAATTCCATTATTTCGCAGTACTATTGGGACTCGCCCATATACACATTTGCAAAGGCTGTCGATGGAATACGTATAACATTCCTGAAAAACAATACAGGCGAGTCATACAAAGGTTTTCCAATAGTCGCCATTGCCGATATAACAGTATATGACCGTTCATATAACATAATAGACTACCCTGCTGACAAGATAACGACCAACTCACTTGAGGCAAGCGAGGGCTCATTGGCAGGCATTGCCGATAATAATTGGGACAGCTACTACCACTCGGCATGGAAGTATGCATCAATAACTCCCGAAGATTATGTTTACATCGATATAAAATTCAACAAGCCACAGACATCATTCTGTTTTACAATTATATCGCGTAACCTGAAAACCGCACCCGAATCTATTATTATTACCGAAAGCGGTGTAAAATATGATGGAAGCGGCGAAAGTGGCGGAAATAGCGGCAGCAACGGCGACAATAACGATAGTGAAGGCGGCAGCAACGGCGACATTGAATTTGAGCCTGTTGATATTTTCAGCGAAGATATTTGCTATGTATATCTTAGAAATGGTGGAATAGATGCCTATCAGCGTTCGACAATGGAAGGCGACTACACCATACAAAATGACACACTTGCAATTAAGATGAAAGATGGCACAACAGCCACCTACTCACAAGCCGAATATGACAGTTGCTCATCGGTGCGCCCCGAACTGCCAACAATGACATCGTATAAGTTCAACAATAAGTATAACGCCAACCTAAATGTAGATGTTATTGCCGACTCGGTAGAGAGCGTAATGAATTTTTCGTTGAATGCTATTGGTAAGAGCCTTACTGCAAGTTTCAACCTTAGCGACAACCGCGCAGTGGCATATGTGGGTCAGCAACTACAGACAAGCAAAGAGTCGCGCATCCGCTTCGACAAGCCTATACACTATGCAGTAACATACCCCGGATACAATATCATTCAGAAAGTAAAAGTTAAAGACGAGGTGTGGGACTATGGCGAGGAGATAGTAGAGGAGATTCCTCTAAGCGCTGATATGCTCTCGACAAACAAACCGTCTGAGGTTGGTGATGACCTTGACAATATGCTTGACAACAACCCTTCGACGGTATTCCACACTGTATATGGTGCCAATTACAATGCATCGGTAATCCCCTACATACAGATTGAGCTTAAAGAGACTGTGCAGAATGTACGTTTCTACTATATGTCACGTACAAGCGGTAACTATAACCCCACAGGGCTTAAGCTATATGCGAGTAACGATGGTTACGAATGGACTCCCGTTGCACAATACAGCACTGCCGACGGCCTGCCTATAGACCCCGCAGGTGCCGAGTACACCTCGCCTACAATAGACCTGGGCAAAGGATACAAATATCTGCGCCTTGAGCAGACAAGCAGCGAATATCATAATAACCATATGGTATTTGCCGAGTTCCGTCTCTATGAGGTTACACCCGGCAGCGGCGAACCCACTTTAGTGCAAGAGGCTGTATATGAGACCGTAAAAATACCTTTCGGACGCCTTTACACAATAGATATCGAGTGGCTCACCGACCGCCAGAATGCTGTTCCACGAATTGACATTGACGTAGAGGGTGGCTACTCAATCACAAGCAAAGACTATTACCGTAAGGCCAACTTCCGCATCACCGGTTACGGAGTGTTCGAGGATTTCGAGGACTCGGTAGAGATTAAGGGACGCGGTAACTCGACCTGGGGTTATCCCAAAAAGCCCTATCGTTTGAAATTCGACAAGAAGAAAAAGCCCTTCGGACTGACCAACGGAAAGAGTTGGGTACTGCTTGCCAACTATCAACGTGGTTCACTTATGGCAAATGCCATAGCAATGAAGGTAGGACAGCTTGCCGAGGCACAATACACCAACCATATTATCCCTGTAGAGGTGTATATGAATGGCGAATATAAAGGCAGCTATATGTTTACCGAGAAGGTTGGATTTGCCAACAACAGCGTAGACATTGACGAAGACCTTGGCACGGGCTATATGCTTGAGCTTGACGACTATTACGACGAGACATATAAATTCAAGTCGAATAGTTACTCACTGCCTGTTAACGTAAAAGAGCCCGACCTTAGCGACATTGCAGATGCTACCGAGGCACAGCAGAAATTCCAGAATATAAAGAATGACTTTAATGCCTTTGAGACAGCTCTATACAATGGCGAGGACATAGCCTACTACCTCGACCTTGATGCTGCGGCACGCTTTATGCTCGCCAACGACCTTGTACTGAACCAGGAGCTGGGACACCCCAAGAGCACCTATCTGTGGCGCGAGGATTACACAAACCCGGCATCGAAGATTATACTTGGACCGCTATGGGACTTTGACTGGGCATTCGGCTACGAGAGCACAAGTTCGTACTGCGTAACAGGCGCCACATCGAGCATACTATCTAATAATATGTACTATAAGGCCGGTTATCGTTTCTTCTACGACCTTATGAATAACGCACAGTTCAAGAAGCACTACCTTAAGGTGTGGAAGGAGTTTGCACAGAAAGGACATATACAAGAGGTCATCGAGTATATGGATGACTACTATAACTTTGCAAAGTCCTCTTTCGAGAACAACTATATGTTGTGGTACGATGGCTATGGCTACGACAGTGACATCGACCGTATGCAACAGTGGATGCAACAGCGTCACGACTTCATCCTGGCCAATCTCGATGATGTTGACATAACCGACATCCTCTACACTCTTACAGGAGACGTCGACTGCAACAACACTTTGACAGTACACGATATTTCGCTTGCAGTAAATAAATTAGCAGGCAAGGAAGCACAAGGATTCAATTTCAAGAAAGCTGATACAAACAACAACGGCAGAATTGACAAGGCCGATATAAACAATATCACAGGACATGTGCTTGCTGCCGACCCCATTTCGTCACTTTACTACTTTAATACTCCAATGACCAACGCGCTTCTCGTGAGCGATGATTTCGAGGCTGTAATGGAGGAGAACAGCGATATTCAGCTTACAATAAAGGAGTTTGGCGAGAGAGAGTACAAGAGCATACAAATTGATGTTGAGGTACCCGTTGGTGCAGTGCTCAACGATGCCACCTTTACCGATGGAGCCGATAACTCAATGGTACAGTTTAACCAGATTGGCGAGAACAGCTACCGCGTGGTATCTTATCTGCCCGATAACAACACATTCATCAACAACGAAGCATTTGCCAACCTAAGCCTCAACATTGCCGAGGTTATCCCCGAGGAGGAGTGCACTATAAAGATGACAAACATCCTTGTTGTTGACAATGATAACACCGAGCGCCGACTCGACAATTTGAATGTAGACTTTACAATATCTACAGGAATATCTTCTACTGCGGCTACAGCAACAGTTCGCGGTGGCGAGCAACTGACAATTTCGCTTCTTAAAGCGCAGAATGTAGATATATACGCTGTTGACGGACGCAAGGTGCTTAGCATAAAGGCAAGCGAAGGCACTACAAAAATGGACCTCCCTGCCGGTATATATGTAGTTCTTGGTAAGAAGGTGATTATACGTTAAAAGCTGAATATAAGAAAATAGTGAGCAGCACTGTAAAAGTACTGCTCACTATTTTTATCTGTATGTCTCCTAAAAGTCTTATAGACCTTAAAGTATTACAATCGTTGCACCTCTTGCATCACACGCAACCAGTTTCCGCCCCAGATTTTCTCAATATCACGCTCTGTGATTCCCGCTCGCAGCAGTTCACGTGTAACATTTCGCATCTGCGATGCATCGGCGCAGCCAATAATAGTACCGTCGCCGTCAAAATCACTGCCTATGCCAACATGATCGATGCCTGCAACCGCTATTGCGTGTAGAAGATGACGCATAAAATCGTCGAGTGTAGCATCGCCCTCCTCGACAAGGAAACCCTTATACATTGTTATCTGCACCACTCCACCCTTTGCAGCAAGAGCGCGCATCTGCTCATCGGTGAGATTGCGCGGATGGTTACAGAGAGCCTTGCACGACGAGTGGGAACAGACAACCGGCTTGTCACTTGTCTCAAGCACCTGATAGCATGTGCTCTCGGCAGCGTGTGAAAGGTCAATCATCATACCCACGCGGTTCATCTCGCGCACAACGTCACGTCCGAAAGCGCTTAGTCCGCCATTCTCGTCACAGCCTCGTGCCGAGTCGCATATATCATTATCGCCATTATGGCACAGCGTCATATATACAACCCCCATACGGCTGTAGCGCTCAATATTTGTGATATCGTCTCCTATGGCATAGCCATTCTCTATTCCACGCATTACAGCGCGCAAGCCCTGTCGTTTAAGAGTGTATAGTTCGTCGGGTGAGGATGCAAGAGCGACATAGGCGCTGCACTCATCTACCTTAGTGGCGATTGCATCGAGCAGCGCATCGGCCTTTGCTGTTGCCGCTGCAAGAGACTCGCTATCACGCGCCTCCTGCTTAAGATAGGCCACCATTGTAACAGCATCTAAACCACCCTCGTCCATCTTATGCAGGTCGACAAGCGAGTTGCCACGCTCGGCTATCGAGTAGCCGTCGGCGAAGGTCATTGGCGTATCGCAGTGCGAGTCTATTGTTACTATGCGACTGTGAATATCTTTTGCGCGACGGTACAAAGCCGCCTCGCCGACAAGCCAATTGAAGAGTGGCATCATACAGCGTTGGTTATCCTTCAGGATAAAGCTCTCGGGGTGCCACTGAACACCTATTATAGAGCGTCTGTCAACAGCCTCCATTCCCTCGATTACGCCATCGGTCGCACGCGCCGAAATACGAAATCCCTGTGGGACACGAGAGACCGCCTGATGATGAAAGGTATTTACCGCCAGAGTGTCGCTCCCGAAAATAGCGGCAAGGCGCGTTCCCGGTTCAAATAATACCGAGTGTGTAGCTACGCCACGCTCCTCGCTCTGGTCGTGGTTAAGTAACCCGTCGCCTAACGCTGCATATATATCCTGATGAACCTCGCCACCAAGAGCGGCTGCAAGCGTCTGTATACCTCGGCAGATGCCAAGAATGGGCAGCTGACGGTCTACTGCAAGCAGTGTGAGCATAAGTTCTTGCTCGTCGCGTTTGGGGTTTATCGTGTGCAGAAGATTATAGTCGGGAGTCTGACTCATATAACGAGGGTCGATATCTGCTCCACCCGAGAGAAGTACTGCATCGACTGTGCGCAGCGTCTCAATAAGCGCCTCACGCCCTGCATACGGGGGGATAAGCAAGGGAACGCCCCCTGCTTCGAGTATAGAGGCATAATAGGCCTCGGCAAGGCAAGCGTTCCCATCATTGAAATTGGCTGTTATTCCTATTATAGGCCTGCAATCGGCAATAGGATAATGTCGGTGCAGTTCTTTATACTCTTTTCCAAGATTGAACTGTTCCATAGCAGTCTGTTATTCCATTGGCAAATTCCTCTTTATGCTGCTGTC
Organism: Bacteroidaceae bacterium; assembly: GCA_017647725.1. GTDB lineage: Bacteria > Bacteroidota > Bacteroidia > Bacteroidales > Bacteroidaceae > HGM04593. The sequence goes on along the minus strand of JAGCKB010000042.1, from coordinate 26,707 downwards.
GAGCACAATCATTGTCTCGGTGCTGACAACACCCGGAATACTCTGTATTCTATTGTTTAAGAGTTCCATAAGTTGCTCATTATCCTGCGCATACATCTTGGCGAGGATAGAGTATGGGCCTGTTGTAAAAGAGCACTCTACAATCTCGGGGATGCCGCGCAAATGCTCTACTGCCTCTTTGTACATCGAACCCTTTTCGAGACGTATACCTATATAGGTACAGGTCTTATAACCCAAGCGCTTGAAATCAATTTCGTAGCAAGAACCCGAAATTATACCCATATCAATGAGATGCTGTACACGCAGGTGGATAGCAGCTCGTGATACGCCGCACATTTCGGCTACATTACGGAAAGGTATTCTTGCATCTTTCGAAATTATGCCAAGAATCTTTAGGTCGAGGTTATCGACTTTACACTCTACATTGTTCTTCATAATGTTGATGATAATTATTGTTTTTTTCGGTTATTTTCTAAGAAGCTGTTTAAATTTATATCGTCAAGTTTTTTATAGGGCAAAAATTGGCATTTTTGAATATAAAAACGACGAAACCGTCAGTTTCTAATTATATCTACAATCTCAATATCGTAAACAAGGGCACTGTAAGGTTCTACACTGTTAGTACCCTCGGCTCCGTAACCAAGCTCCCAGGGGATATATATCTTGGCACGTGTGCCTTTAGGCAACACACAGAGAGCCTTTGCAAAACCCGGAATAAGGGAGTTTACACGTAGTTTTGCAACGTAGCCTCGTGACGAGTCGAACGAGCGTCCACTGACAAAAGTACCTTTGTATATGCAACATACTGTGTCGTCAATGGTGGCAGGTTCACCGCTTCCCATTGTCTCCACTTTATATTGCAGACCATCGGGCAGAGTAACCACGCCGGGACGATTGGCATTGTCGCGCATAAACTGTTCACTTGCATCGCGATACTTGAACTTATTGTAGTATGATATAGCATCGTGTGCCGACATTGTACGTTCGCCACCATATACGCTTGCAACAACGGCCTCAAGGAACAGCTCACGGTCGATAGTCTTTGTTGTATCGTTTCCGTAGAGCATCTTATGAGCCCTCTCGAGCATCACCTGTGCCTGCGCACCGATGTACTGTCCGTAAGAATAGGCAAGTTCTTTGCTGCTGTTGTCGGCCGGATAAGCATCACGTATTCCACGAACAAATTCATCGGTAAAGGCTTTATCAACCTTTAACTGCTCAAATGCCACCTGCTGTATATCTTGTGACATATAAGCACCTACAGCGTATGATATTGAATCTGTCTCATCGGCAAGCGCAAGTTCACGCTCGCCAACAGGTTGCGAACAGGCCGTAAACAGCATTGCCGTACCTGCCATTATGGTTGTCAGCCTCTTCATTAGATTGTATTAAAGTACCTTAATAAGTTCTACCTCAAAGATAAGAGCACTGTATGGAGGAATCATCTCACCTGCACCGTGCTCGCCATATGCCATCTGATAGGGGATATAAAGACGCCACTTTGCACCCTCTTTCATAAGCTGAAGCGCCTCGACCCAACCAGGGATAACCTGTGTCACGCCAAACACCGCAGGCTCGCCACGCTTTACCGAGCTATCGAAGAGAGTTCCGTCGATGAGAGTACCTTCATAGTGGCACTGTACACGGTCGGCGGCTGTGGGTTGCTTGCCGTTACCCTCGACGAGCACCTCGTACTGCAAGCCGCTGAGCAGAGTAACCACGCCCTCTTTTTTGCTGTTTGCAGCAAGGAAAGCCTCACCCTCCTCTTTCATCTTGGCATAAGCCTGTTCTGATAGTTTCTGGAACTGGTCGTTAACCACCTTTTGCGCCTCGGCGTGTGTAAGCTCGGGCTTCTCACCTTTGAGCACCGCGTTGAGAGCTGCTACAAAATCATCTACATTAATATCACTCACACCCATAGAAAGGAGGTTCTGTCCTATTCCCATTCCTAATCCGTAACTGAATTTATCCATTGCTTTTCTTCTAAATTTTATATTATTTAAAATGTATATTATATACTATATTACATCGCTTTAAGCAACCTGCGTTTTTGTCATTTTGTCAAATCTACAACACAACATCCGCAGTTGATACGCTTGCGAATATACAACATTTTATTTATTATTCTTATTTTTTGCTAAAAATTTCAGTCAGAAATGAGTTTTTTTCGCGTTTCTATCACTGTTTGCGCTCCTAAATATTTACAATTTGTCAAATAGCGGCATAAAAAACAAAATAACAGATTTTTTTGCACTATAATTTCATTTAGAAACATTGGAAGAGACTCGATGTAGGATTTCTATACCTTCTTTCGTACCGCGTAGCACTTTATAGCGCCGAAACTGTTCGTAATATAGAATTTATTTTATAAATTCGCGCTGTTATTCGCGCAGGTGCGCGTATGTGCAATAATAAAATCTATAACAATATGTCCGAAACTGTGTTGTATATATTAATCGGCTCGCTACTGATAATAGTCTATTTCCTGTTCAACAAATACCGAGGTCCCATTGCCGACCATCACGACGAGCATCACGATACCCCCGACGGTGTCTGCTGCGGCCGTCACACCGTTTGCGACAAGGGGTATGACAACAGCAACCTTTATTTCGACGATGAAGAACTCGACCGCTACAAAAAGCGTGGTGAAAATGACTACACCGACGAGGAGGCCGATGAGTTCCGTCAGGTGCTTTACACAATGAAAGAGGAGGAGGTTGAGCAGTGGGTGAAATGTCTGCAAACAAGACAGATAGCCCTACCATCGCAGGTTAAGGACGAGGTGCTGCTTATGTTACAATAACAGCTATGGAGATTTTAGAGTACCAATTTTTCCAGAATGCCATTGTGGGTTGTCTGCTCACAAGCATTGCTTGTGCAATAGCAGGGACTTACATTGTCACACGCCGTCTGGTATTCATCAGCGGTGGTGTCACACACGCATCGTTCGGCGGCGTGGGATTGGGGCTCTATTTAGGTATAAGCCCACTGCTTAGTGCTATGCTCTTTGCCGTTGCCTCGGCTCTTGGGGTGCAGTGGTTAGGAGCCAACCGCCGCCTGCACGAGGACTCGGCTATTGCACTTTTCTGGATTGTGGGAATGTCATTGGGAATAATATTCAGTTTTATGACTCCCGGCTATTCATCGCAACTATCGACCTATCTTTTCGGTAATATACTCACTGTCACAACCACCGACATTACACTATTGGCAGTCGTGGCGGTTATACTATCGGCTGTTACTGTTTTTATGCATAAAGCCATTGTATCGGTAGCATTCGACAGGGAATTTGCCGCATCACGTGGAATTCCCGTAACACTGATAGAGTCGATTATGATAACTCTGACAGCCGTTACCGTAGTGTCGGCACTGCGTCTCATTGGGGTTGTATTGGTAATATCGATGCTAACTGTTCCTGTTATGACGGCAATGCTCTTCTCTCGCAGCTATGACAGAATAGTGCTCTTATCTATCCCTATAGGTTTTGGTGCATCGATTGCAGGACTTTATATTTCGTACCTTGCCGATATTCCCTCGGGAGCGACCATTGTACTTTGCACAGTGGCACTATATGCTGTTTGCCGATGTTTACCTATAGCGCACCGAGTAACACAATAAAACTCTTTTTTTTCAGTTATAATATTGATATAAACTGCCACTGTGAAAAAATACCTCCATTATATACTCCTTATTCTGCTGATTATTACCTTGGGCGGATGTGCCAGCCGTAAGAAGAATACGGCGCAGACACGTATGTACCACTCCTTCTTTGCACGATACAACACATTCTACAACGGTAACGTTGCATTCAAGAAGGGTTACGAGGCGCAAACAAAAGGACACAAGGATAATTTCCTTGAACAGTTGCCCCTGCTCATTGTAAGCGACAAGGCAACAAAGGAGATAGGTAAAAGCGACTACGACAAAGCTATAGAGAAATCGCAAAAGGCAATAAAGAACCACTCGATAAAACGTAAACCGCGCCGCGAGGCAGGCAAGAAACTCACCGAGAAAAAGAAACGTTTCTATGCACAGCGCGAATTTAACCCTTTCCTATGGCGCGCTTGGATGATGATGGCCGATGCCTATTTTCAAAAGGGTGAGTTCACCGAGGCGGCAGGAACATATATCTACATCAGCCGTCTGTACGAGAATAACCCCGATGTGCTTGCCGCTGCAAGAATAGGGCTTGCACAATGTTATGCCGAGCTCGATTGGCTATACGAGGCCGAGGAGCTTCTATCGCGTATAAAGCGCGACAGTATGCCCGCATCGCTTGGCAGCACATTGGCACACGCAAATGCCAATATGCTCATACGCCAGGAGCGTTACGAGGAGGCCATTCCCCACATCGAGAAGGCTATTAAACGTAAAGGGATAGGTGCCACCGAGCGTGGACGAGAATATTACCTGTTGGGACAGATACAACAGCTTTTAGGCAACAACGAGGCGGCATTCAAGGCCTACTCGAAAGTGATTGCACAAAGCCCTCCATACGAACTTGAGATAAATGCCCGCATACGACAGACCGAGACAATGACGGGCAAAGAGAAGCGTAAGATTATACGCAAGCTCGAAAGGATGATACGCCAGGACAAGAACAAGGAATATCTATCGCAACTATACTACGCACTTGGAAACGTACATCTGAGTGCAAAAGACACATTGCAAGCTGTTCGTGCCTACGAGACAGGACTTGTAAAAGGCGGTGCAAGTGGATATGGGAAAGGGATGTTACACCTATCGCTGGCACATATTTATTGGGAGCAGCAGAAGTTCTCGAAATCGGGCAACAACTACAAAGAGGCTTTGGGAATAATAAAGAGTGAGGATGAGAAACTTGAGGAGTACAAGCGTCGTTCCGAAATCACCGGCGAGCTTGCCCCTCACACCGATATTATAGAAAAAAACAGCGAGCTTTTATATTGGAGCCGACTAAGCGAAAAAGAGCTGACAGCCGAGATTGAGAAAAAGATAGAACAGGCCGAGTTCGAGAAGGAGCTGCAGGAGTACATCGAGAAAGAACAGCGCAAGGCCGCGAAAGGGAGTGAACTTGAGAATGCCAACACCGCTGCCAATATGAACATTATGCAGTCCGACCTCGATATAGCCAAATGGTATTTCTATAACCCCAAGCTTGTATCATCGGGAATAAGTAACTTTAAAAAAAGTTGGGGCGACCGCACTCTGAAAGATTTCTGGCGACTGAGCCAAGAGAACATAACAACAGCACATAACGACACGCTCGCCTCGGATAGCAGCGCCATTGATGGGATTGTTGCCGACTCACTGCTGAACGACTCGACAGCCATTGCCGAGGAGATTCTCCCGGATACCCTTTCGACCGACCCTACCACACGCGAGTATTGGTTACAGCAGATTCCACGCAGTGAGGAGAAGCTAAAAGAGATGCACACAAGCCTTAGCAATGCCCTCTTCGATGCTGCGACCATCTTCGAGGGCAAATTGGGCGATAAGCAGTTGGCAATGAGCCATTGGGAGAGGCTTGTTAACGAGTACCCCGAATACAGCCGTATGGCCGATGTCTACTACCATCTGTTCCTCTGCTCGTCGCGTTGGGATGCCCCCGAGCAGGCCGAACTATATAAGAATCTTCTTATAACGCAATACCCCGACAGCGTAAACACGAAACGCATACAGGAGCCCGATTTCTTTGAGAGTACGGCAACAAAGCGCCACAAAGAGGACTCGATATATGTAGAGACATACGCAAGCTACACTGCTGCCGACTATGACAAGGCAATAGAGAACAACAGATACGCAGCACAGAAATACCCCAATGGGGCACATCGTTCACGTTTTATGTTCATCGACGCATTGTCGAAGCTATACTCAGGACGTCAGGACGAGGCGATTGCCGCCCTTGACACACTATTAAAAGCGTTCCCCAACGACACCGTTGCAGGAATAGCAACCGAGATAGGGACAGGAATAAAAGAGGGACGTCTGTTGCACAGCGGAATATCGACCTCTATCTGGGACCGCCGACTCGACGGTACAATAAAGGGAGAGAGCGACTCGGTAGCACAGTTCAGCGCCGAACGCAACGAGCCTTACTACTTTATTCTTGCCTTCCCCAACGACTCGCTCGACGAGAAGCGATTGCTATTTGAGATGGCGCGATACAATTTCTCGCGTTATATGGTTCGTAACTTTACAATGGAGTTCAACAAACAGGCTACAATAACCCTGCTCGAAGTAAAAGAGTTCCTTAATTTCGACGAGGCATTTGTATACCGCAAGCGTCTCTACGGCAACTCACAGATGGCAACACTGCTCGATGGAATTACAAGTATGATAATATCAAAATCGAACCTTGAATTGTTATTGAATTATTATACCTTTGACGATTATACAAAATTCTACGAGGAGCAACTGCTCTCGATACCCGAGCCCGAGATTGACGGATACACGCTTGACGAACCGTTAGAGGAGAAGCCCGAGGAGAGCAACAGGAATAGCGAGGATAGCGATAGTAAAAACAAGAACGACGACAATAGGTCGTTGTAGAGAATATAACCGATTATGGCATACCGACTACTATGGGCCGACGATGAGATTGAGCTTCTGAACGCCCACATAATATTTCTGCAAGGAAAAGGCTACGAGGTGAGGCGCGTCACCAACGGTCTTGACGCTATAGAGGCTTGCAAGGAGGAGGCATTCGACCTTGTCCTCCTCGACGAGAATATGCCGGGACTAAGCGGCCTTGAGACACTTGTACAGATAAAAGAACTACTGCCCGCCACCCCTGTGGTAATGGTTACCAAGAGCGAAGAGGAGGATATTATGGAGCAGGCAATAGGCTCCAAGATTGCCGACTATCTGATAAAGCCTGTCAACCCGAACCAGATTCTGCTGGCACTGAAGAAGAACATACATCACCGCGAGATTGTAACCGAAAAGACCAACAGCGCCTATCAGCAGAATTTCGGCAAGTTAGGAATGCAGATATCCGACTCGTTGACAATAGAGGATTGGATAGATGTCTACCGCAAACTGGTCTATTGGGAGTTCCAGTTAGAGAACACCGACCAGAGTATGCGCGAGCTGCTTGCCTCGCAACGCGAGGAGGCAAACAATATGTTTGCCCGCTTCATAAAGAAGAACTATATGCGTTGGATGAGTGCCGAGCGCAAAGAGCGTCCGATGATGAGCCACGACCTCTTCCGCGAGCGTATATTTCCACTGATAGACAAAGGCGAGAAGGTTTTCCTCATCGTAATTGACAATTTCCGCTACGACCAATGGCGCGTACTTGCCAACGAAATAGGCGCCGATTTTTCTATCGAGGACGAGCTATACACAAGCATCCTGCCCACAGCAACGCAGTATGCACGCAATGCTATATTCGCAGGTCTTATGCCCTCGCAAATTAAGAGTATGTACCCCAACCTATGGGTCGATGAAGAGGAGGACGAGGGCAAGAACCTTAACGAGAAGATGCTCATAGAGACACAGATAGCACGTTACCGTCGTCGAGACACATTCTCGTATAACAAGGTTATAAACTCGTCACTCGCCGACAAATACATCGATACAATAAACAATTTGCAGGGTAACAATCTGAATATCCTTGTAATGAATTTCATTGATATGCTATCGCACGCACGCACCGAGTCGATGATGGTGCGCGAGCTTGCCTCGGACGAGGCTGCCTATCGTTCGATAACCCTCTCGTGGATACGTCACTCGGCTGTGACACGCCTCTTCCGCTATCTTGCCGAGAGCGACTACACAGTGATAATAACCACCGACCACGGCAGCGTGCAGGTGAACAATGCCATAAAGGTTATTGGCGACAAAAACACAAACACCAACCTGCGATACAAACTGGGAAAGACATTGAACTACAACCCCAAAGAGGTCTTCGAGATAAAAGAGCCTGCAAAGGCAATGCTCCCCTCGCCCAATGTAAGCACAAGTTACATATTTGCAACGGGTGACGATTTCTTTGCCTATCCCAACAACTACAATCACTATGTATCGTACTACAAAGATACCTTTCAGCACGGAGGAATATCCCTCGAAGAGATGCTGGTACCACTTATCACACTAAGACCAAAAAAATAATGGAGAAACATATTATAGAGATTGAGAATCTTGAAAGCTACTCGGCAGCAGCCCGAGAGTTTATTGGTAAGATGAGAGAGAGACGCATATTTGCCTTCTATGGAAATATGGGTGCAGGAAAGACCACGTTCATTAAGGCAGTTTGCCAGGAGATGGGCGTACAGGATGCCATTAACTCACCCACCTTTGCCATCGTGAACGAATATGAAGATGCCAATAGCAATACAATATACCACTTCGACTTTTACAGGATAAAAAGCATTGCCGAGGTTTATAATATGGGCTACGAGGAGTATCTCTACAGCAATGCCTACTGTTTCATCGAGTGGCCCGAGCTGATAGAGGAACTTCTACCCGAGGAGACGGTAAAGGTTACCATCGAGGAGACCCCCGATGGACGACGCAAAGTAACAATGGAATGACAACAAAATAGAACACTACACTATGAAAATTAACGCTAATGCCACAGGCACACGAACAATAGAGATTGACGAAGAGCACTTGTTAACCATACAACGATACTCGCTCTTTGAGCGCATTGCAAACAGTATGGGCATAGTAGACGAGGAGTCGTTGGAGAAGTTACGCTGCACAGTGCGTTCACTCATAGCATCACAGGGAGAGGACAGCAAAGCACTGCTGCGCTTGGCGCTTGTACTCTACGACGATAATATGAAATCTCTTGGTCTGAGCAACCTAATAGAATGCTACAACAGCTGGCTGGCCGAACAACCCAAGGATGAGCCTGTAAAAGAAGAGGAATAATGGCCGAAAGAAGAATAACCGATTGGCTGCCAACCACACGCAAAGAGGCACAAGCACGTGGATGGGAGCAGATGGACGTTGTCATATTCAGTGGCGACGCCTATGTCGACCACCCCTCATTTGGCGCAGCGGTAATTGGCCGCTTATTAGAGGCCGAGGGGCTGCGCGTGGCAATAGTTCCGCAACCCAATTGGCAGGACGACCTGCGCGACTTCAAGAAAATGGGACGTCCACGTCTCTTCTTTGGAATATCGGCAGGTTGTATGGACTCAATGGTAAACAAATACACCGCTGCCAAGCGTTTCCGCAGCGAGGATGCCTACTCGCCCGACGGCAAGCATAGTATGCGCCCCGAATATGCCACAACGGTCTATGCCAATGCATTAAAAAGTATCTTTCCCGATGCACCTGTGCTCATTGGCGGCATCGAGGCTTCGATGCGACGCTTCACCCACTACGACTATTGGCAGGACACACTAAAGAAGAGCATCCTTGTCGACAGCAAGGCCGATATTTTGGTGTATGGAATGGGTGAACAGCCCATCTTATCCATTGTAGAGAGATTGCAAAAGGAACTTGAGGCAAGCGGCGAGGAGTATATGACAGCACAGCGTGCAAAAGAGATTACTGCTGATATTCCACAAACGGGACAGCTTGTAAAGAGAGTCACCAAAGGAGACAACGACGCTCTTCTATTCTCGCACGAGGAGTGCACAAAAAGCAAAGAGAAACAGGCGGCCAATTTCTTAGCAATAGAGAAGGAATCGAACCGCGTAAATGCCCGCCGACTCATCCAGTCCTGCGCCGAGGGTGCGATAGTGGTTAACCCACCCTTTGCAACAATGACAACAGAGCAACTCGACCATAGCTTCGACCTGCCCTACACTCGCCTGCCCCACCCTAAGTACAACGGCAAGCGTATCCCGGCGTACGATATGATAAAATTCTCGGTTAACATACACCGAGGCTGTTTCGGCGGTTGCGCATTCTGCACAATATCGGCACACCAAGGCAAATTCATCGTTAATCGCAGCGAGAAGAGTATTTTGAACGAGGTGAAGGAGATTGCCAAGCTACCCGACTTTAAAGGCTATCTGAGCGATTTAGGAGGTCCGTCAGCCAACATGTATATGATGCGTGGACGCAACAGCGCAGCCTGCGCAAAATGTTCACGTCCATCGTGCATACAACCCAAGATATGCCCCAATCTGAATATAGACCACACACCTCTGCTCGAACTTTACCGAAAAGTGGATGCACTGCCACAGATAAAGAAGAGCTTCATCGGAAGCGGAGTAAGGTATGATATGTTGCTGCACAAAAGCGGCGACAAAGCCATTGACGATGCTACGGCACGATATACTGAAGAGCTTATAAAGAATCACGTGAGCGGCCGTCTGAAGGTTGCCCCCGAGCACACCAATGAAAATGTTCTGCGACTGATGCGTAAGCCGTCGTTTGCTCTGTTCCACGAGTTTAAACGCATCTTCGACCGTATAAACAGCGCCAATAACCTGCGACAACAGCTTATTCCATATTTCATAAGCAGTCACCCAGGAAGCAATATAGAGAGTATGGCCGAGCTTGCAGCCGAGACACGCCAGTTGAATTTCCATCTTGAGCAGGTGCAGGACTTTACCCCAACGCCAATGACAATGTCAACAGAGATGTATTACACCGGCGTCAATCCCGAGACAAACGAGAAAGTCTACTGTGCACGCTCTATGCGCGATAAAGAGGCGCAGAGGATGTTTTTCTTCTGGTATAAGCCCGAGGAGCGTAAGCGTCTGCGCGAAACGCTGAAAAGGCTTGGACGAAACGACCTTATAAAGAGAATGGGGATATAGTCCTATTCGTAGGCAACATATAACAAACGAGTCAACAGTCGCGACTGTTGACTCGTTTGTTATTATTCCTCTACAAGTTCAAAATCCTCTTTTGTAACACCGCAAAGGGGGCAAACCCAATCCTCGGGGATATTTTCAAAAGGTGTTCCGGGCTCAATACCGCCCTCGGGGTCGCCTATCTCGGGGTCGTAAACCCAGTGGCATACTGTACATACGTATTTCTTCATAATTGTCAAGTTTTTTAAGTTTATAATTATAACATTTATCTCCTATTATTGTTTCTATAAAGTTGCTCAAAGGTACTTATCGATTATCTCTTGAATACCATCGGATGCACCTTTTTTTATTGCGGTAACACCACGTACTCCGCGCACCTCTACATCATTTGGATCGACAAGATAGATGGGCACTCCTACCGATACATAATTAAGCAGACCGGCTGCAGGATAGACATTCAATGATGTACCAATGATAATAAACACATCAATATCACGTAGTGCCAATATTGCATCTTCGATACGTGGCACCGCCTCGCCAAACCACACGATAAAAGGACGTAGTTGCGAACCGTCGGCAGCCTTGTCGCCTATCTTTATCTCGGGATTATCAGCCGGGATGTCACACACCTGTGAAAGATCGTGCGGGGCGCGTGACGAGCAGGCCTTCATTAGCTCTCCGTGCAAGTGAATGATATTGGTGGAGCCTGCGCGCTCGTGCAGGTCATCAACATTCTGTGTGATAACGGTTACATCGTAATTTTTCTCTAACTCGGCAATAAGTCTATGCCCTCTATTAGGTTCCTTTGTGAGTAGTTCGCGACGTCGCTTATTGTAGAACTCAAGCACAAGTGAGGGATTTGCAATGTACCCTTCGATGGTGGCAACCTGCTCAACAGGATACTCGTCCCACATACCGTTACCGCCTCGGAAAGTGCTTAGTCCACTCTCGACACTCATACCGGCTCCCGTAAGTATTGCAATTCTCTTTCTCATACTAAACATTATTATAGTTGCAAAAATAGTATATATTTTAAGATGTACGTCAACATTTTAGTTTATTTATGTTAACTGTTTAGCAATTACATAAAAGTAAACAGCAGTTTTGGCTAATGACTTATTTTATATATTAAACCTATGCAAGATAGCGTGTCAGCTGCCATATTATTGCCATTATTTATAACAAAACAAGCGCATCACCAAAAAAGTGATGCGCCTGTTTTTAGTTATCTATAGGATAGATTTATTCCTGACTCTCGGGAAGGGGGAGATACCAGTTCTCCTCGTTCTTAAGCATATTGTAGAGGCTGTTGTCAACCTCGAAGTCGGCACTGTGGAGGTTGCCTGCATTGTTAAATGCACGACCTGCAACACGCTTAGCAAGAATATCCTGCCAGTCGGGAGCACCACACTTCTGAGCGAACTTAGCAAAACGGATCAAGTCACCGAAACGGTTACCCTCGAAGCAGAACTCGAGTGCCAACTCGTCGAGCAAAAGACCTGATGCGTATTTAATTGTATCGACACGCTCGATTGAACCAAGAACAGCAGCTGAATCTGCACCCTCGGTAAATTTACCGAAGTAAGCTGCAATGTTCTCGGCAGTGGGAGCATAGTAGATATTCTTTGCTGTGAAGCCCGAACCACGTGAGTGAAGACCTTTATTAGGAAGAGTTGCACTCTCACCTACGATATCAGAGAAGTCAAATGCAACCTGATCGAATGTAGCAGGTGTTACAACGATTGAATCGCTACCCTCAGCATTAAGAACGGGGTTGCCCTCCTCATCAACAACGTATGTTGTATCGGCGGGAACGTGGTTGTACTTGATAACGTAGTTCTCGTTAAGTCCCTGACCCAATGTTGCCATAGCAAGGAGATCGGCACCCTCAACACCCTCGATTGCAGCCATACCAAGAAGAGCCTCGGCGAAACGTGCATAGAGCATCTCGGCACGGTAGAATGTTACGTGTGTTGTATACTCGGTTGTTTTTACAGTAGGCAGACCGTTCATTTTACCGTTCCCTTCATAGTTGTACTTTGCAATAATGTTATTGTAGTACTCATCTACATCTTTGTTATACTGTGAACCGGTTACTGCATAACGACGAAGGTCACCCTGATAAGGCTCGGCACTGAATACATACTTTGCAGGCTCGTTGGGAGTACTCTCGTCATAGATTGTATAAACCTGACGGTTGCTGAGTGCTACATAACCGGGAGCTGCAGAAACCTGAGCTGCACCAATCACCTCGGGTGCGAATACCTCATTAAGAGCCGACATAACACCTATTGATGTAGAAGACTCGAAAGGAACACCAAAGAGACCTGTACCGTTATCGGTAAGTGCTGTAGCCTTGAAGAGGTTTTGACTGTAAAGTTCTCTAATATCTGTACCTGTGTCATCGGTAAGCTCTACTTTTGTACTGTTATCGTAGATTTTGCGGTTTGTTGAGGGACTAGATATTATAGGAGTATTCATAATTGAGTTATAGAGGTAGTTGGCAGCTATCTTGTAGTCACCGGGGTTACCTCTCCACAAGTGAAGCTCGGCAAGGAGAGCACGGATGGGCATAAAGAGGCTGTTGGTTGACATATTCACACCACCAACCTTAATACCTTTCCATACGGGCATAGGATAAACGCGGGGATTCTCGTAGGGAGTAAGGTCCTCGATAAGCGCCGATACCACCTCGTCGCGTGTCTTCATAGGCTGTGCCATAACCTCGGTTGCTGCGTTGTGAGTAAGGATAGGCTCGGTGAAGTAAGGAATACTACCGTAGTTGATAGCCAACTGCAAGTAAGTCCAAGCGCGGATACTCTTCACTGCCACAAACTCACGAAGCATAAGCTTCTGGTTGCTACGCTCTATTGTTGTATCTACACGAGCAAGGAAGACGTTACAGTTGTTGATGATTGCATAATAATCCTTTACTGCAAGATAGGGATTCTCGGGGTCGAAATCGAAATTGCAGATACCCTGAATATCAAGTACAGCCTTGCCTTCATTGGGAACAACGAGGTCACCACGAAGCTCACCAAAGAGCACGTGACGGTCGGCCACATTCTGAACTGACTTTACAATACCAAGCACCGAATAAACCGAGTCGTTGAGGGTAAGGTCGTTGAACTCGTGATCTACACGGGTGGTGTCAATTTCAAGCATATCCTCGCAAGAGTTCAAGAAGAGAGCTCCGCTTAAGAGAATACACAAAGTATAAAAAATATTCTTTTTCATTGTTTTCAAGTATTTTTGTTCCTCTGCTGCCCGTAGATGCCCTGAGGCACCTACGAGAGCTCGGGATAAGTTCGTTAGAGATTAACCTTAACACCCAAGTGGAAGCTGCGGCTCTGAGGAAGCAGACCTGCATCGATTCCCTGGTAGAGTACGTTGTTGTTTACCGAGAATTCGGGGTCGTTACCCAAATACTTGGTAAGTGTTAGCAGATTCTCAGCTGCACACCATACTGTTATACCCTGCAACCAGTTGAAGTTAACGGGTACATTGTATGAGAGCTGTACAGTCTTAAGACGAAGGTATGAACCATCCTCGATCCAACGATCAGAGAAGCGGGCGTTACCCATGGGGTCACCGTATACCGAGCGAGGCATATCGGTCTTCTGTCCATCAACGGTCCAACGGTTCAACATTGCAGTAGACTGGTTGAAGAAGTTCTTACCACCCTCGAGCTGTGAACGATAGTAGTTGTATACATCGTTACCAAGTGAGTAGTTCATTGCTACATTCAATGTCCAATCCTTGTATGTGAAACGTGTGAAGATATTACCATAGAGGTCGGGGTTGGGGTTACCGATGATGGTCTTATCGGCATTGTCGATAACCTTATCGTCATTCATATCAACAAACTTAACATCACCTGCCTGGAAGTAGGTCCTGTTACCGGTTGCGTCAACCTGATAGAGACCAAGCTCGTCAGCCTCGGCTACCGATGAGATAACACCGTCGGTCTTGTAACCGTAGAATGTACCTATCGCCTCGCCTACCTGAGTAAGAACCTCGGCACCGTAAACGTTTGTAGTCTTAGCAACCTGGTCGAGTGATGTAATCTCGTTCTTGTAGTGACCTGCCGAAACACCAAGCTCCCACTGGAAGTTACGTGTGTTGATGAGTTTTGTATTTACAGTAGCCTCAAATCCCATATTCTCGAGCTCGCCACCATTGCTCCAATATGTATCCATACCTGTTACGTAGTCATACTTCTTGGGAACAAGGAGGTCGCTTGTCTTAGCCATATACCAGTCTAATGATATACCCAAACGGTTGTCGAAGAACATACCATCAACACCTACATTAAGGCGTGATGTTGTCTCCCACTGAACGCCCTCGTTCTCTACGTTACCAAGCTGAACACCCATAAATGTATTCTGGAACTTAACAGCCTGCATAAAGCTGCGGCAAGCATAGAAATCGATAGCATCGTTACCTGTAATATCGTAACCTGCGCGGAGCTTCAATGAGTTAATGGGCTTAACATTGAACCAAGGCTCAGAAGAGATTAACCAAGCTGCCTGCAACGAGGGGAATACGCCCCACTGCACACCGCCCATAGAGAGACCGTCAGCCTCTTTACCGAAGCGTGAAGATGTCTCAAGTGAGAGAGCTGCCTGCAAGAAGTAACGTGTCTTGTAGCTATAGTCGGCGTTCAAATACCAAGCAAGGTTTGTCCATACATTGTCATCACCGCTATCCTTAAGGTAGTCGTAATCCTGGCTGATGCTTGTTGCCTTGTCGTTACCCGAGTTGGCACAAGAGAGGAAGTTAGAGTCAAATGCAAAACGTGTGTAACGGAATCCACCGAAGAGGTTGATGTTGTGAGCACCTGCAATCTTCGACCAGCTTACACGTGTGTCGCTCGAAATATTTGTCTCTTTACCGAAAGAAGAAGAGATGAAGTTACCAATCTTACCAAGACCCTGTGCATAGAAGTGATACTGAGTCTTGCTTGCATCGATAGCATAGGGAAGATAGTACTTCTCACTCATACGGTGCAATGTGTAGTTGAATGTCTCTGTAATCTTGAAATCGCCCAATGTCAACTCGGGAGCAACAGTAAGAGTAAAGAGTGTGTACTCCTGGTCGTTCTTGTTCTCACCCGAACCTGTGTGGATGATTGTAAGAGGGTTATACAAAGAGTTGTTATCCTGGGTACGGTTTACGTTTTCGTCGATACCCCAAGCGTATGTATCTGCCTCGTCATAGGTAGAAGTCAAACCACCTGTACGGAAGAACATATAGGGGCTGAGGAAAGGCGACTTAACCATTGCCACGAAACCGGGAGAAGAGTAAGGATAGTCTGTTCCTGAATTCTCCATAATACCATCGTCGAGAAGCTCACGAGCTACACGTGAATAAGCAATATCGAAACGAGTAGTAAGGTTCTTTGCAAGACTGATATCTGAGTTGAAACGGATGTTCAAACGATCGAAAGTATTCTTATCGATTGTGCTCTCACCCATTGTGTAACCCAATGAGAAGTTATACATAGCAACTTCGTCACCACCCTCTACATTTACCTTGTAGTTCTGTGTGAATGCCTCGCGATATACCTCATCGGCCCAATCGGTCTCGTTGTGATACTTATTATAGTAGAAGTAATCGGGATCACTGTTCAAGAACTCGAAGTTCTTCTTGCTGGTGTTCATTGTACCGATAAGCTCGTTGGCATAGGTACGGTACTGCTCGGCCTTCATCATATCGGTGAGCTTGGGAGCAAGCGCGATATTTGCATAGATGTTGGCTGTGATTCGGGTAGCCATACTCTTACCACGCTTTGTAGTAATCTTGATGACACCGTTTGCAGCACGTGCACCGTAGATGGCTGTACCATTGGTAAGTACCTCTACATTGTCGATATCGTTAACATCGATAGCCGAAAGCACGTTGTTGAACATACCCATGTGCAATGCACCGTAGTCCTCCTGAAGGTCGAGGATAACATCATCGACAATCACCAAAGGCTGGCTGTTTGCGTTAAGGCTGTTGATACCACGGATGAGCATAAATGCACCAATACCGGGAGTACCTGAACGTGTAATAGAACGTACCTGAGCACCTAACTTACCCTGAATATCGGTATCGATACTTACTGCAGGGCTGATAGCTGTTGTGAAATCATCACCTGCAGTTATCTTGATGTCCTCGTTATAGTCCTTCGCAAACTTATCGCTGTAAAGGCGAACATTGATTACATCGTCCTTAAGTACGGGACGCTGAACCATAAGAAACTCGGGGGTAGAGAAACTGAGCAGTGTAACATAAGAAGGTACATTCAGTTTGTACTTACCCTCAGCGTCGGTCATTGTAGTTACTCTCTGATGACCGGTTCCTTGCACACGAACACCGGGGAGCGGTGTATTTGTGGCGGCGTCGTAAACGGTACCTGTAATAGTGCGTGCAGAGACAGCTACTGTCTGCTCGGCTTTTACAGAATCGCCAGCCTCAAAGCCTCCTGCTACCGTTGCCGAAGCGGGGATGGCCGGTGACACCAATACCATTAATGCCACCATTGATCGCATAATTTGTCGCATATACATAGTTATTTTTATTTTTTCGTATAAAACAATCATTATTCACCATCCTCGGTGTCGTTCTCATCATAGATGGGCTCAAGGAATACACAGTCGATACGCAGTGTACGCTCGAAGTTAGCATCATCATTTCTCTTCTGCAAATCGCAAGTAAGGATGAGCTCGGTCTGGATATCCTTTACATTAGTAAGACCATACTCGCAGAAGTCGAAGCTGAATGTGCGAGGAACGCGCAATGTGTGATCGTAGTCATTCTGTGCATCAAGTTCTACGTCGTAGAGGTAGAGTGTATCCAAACGTGTGGGGTCGTTCTGAAGACCTAACCAGGTTTTCTTTGCACTGGTATCATAGATAAGTGTCTTAGCACCCGACTCACCTGAACGTGTATAGAGCTGTGCACGTATCTTAGAAGGTTTAAGGTCTGAATCGCTGATGTATGCGTTGGTTGCGTATGCAGGAACAACAACTACACCGATGCGATACTTACCTGCCGAGAGTGTTCCGGGAATCTTGAATGTCATCTTAGGACGAGAAGCAGCCTGCAGGGGCATAGCCTCGAGGTAACCGGCATTACGCATTACAGCACCCTTAGAGAGAGCATATTTTGCATATACCGAGTCAACAGTCTCGACATAGTTACCCTCCTCGTCATATACATCAATCTTCTTCTTACGAGAGATTGTATCCATATCGTTGATAAGAGCAACCATTGAAGCTACGTCGCTTACCAGATAATCGGTAGTCTCGTGCTCACCTTCAATCTTAATACCATCGAACCAGAGGTCGTAGGGTGAGAAGTTGAAGTTGTTCTTAACGTGCAATGTTCCGTTAGAGAGTTTAACTGTCTTTGTTACACCGTTCATAAGGTCGGCCTTAGCAAAGATATTACGAACGATTTTAATACCGCTCGCAGCCAATGCTACCTTCTTGCTGTCAAGGAACTGACCGGGAGTGTAAGCAAATGTAGGAAGCATTGAGTCGGGATGAATACCGCGCTGAGATTTTTCGCTATAAACCAAGTAGTTGCAAAGAACCTTACGAGCATTCATGTGACGCATAGAGTCAACATATGCTGTGTCGAGCGAAGAAATCTTCTCTGAGTAGTTGTAGAACGCGTCTACCTTGGGAACCATCTCATTCCATACATCGTTTGTGATAGCAAAGAATACATATGATGAATCCTCGGCTGCAATTTCGCCGAAACCACCGGCATCACGACTCTGGCCCTCGTGGCAAGAGAACCACATATTAGAGTTTGTAAATGCTGAGTCGATGTAAGTAACCTCACCATTAACAGTCGGACCTACAATACTTCCGAACTCATTAAACTCTCTGCGGTCGAATGAATAGAGGAACTTACACAATGAATCGATGCCCGACTCAAGTGAGAGGTACTCCCAAATGTTGGGAAGGTATGTTACCGGTTTCTCAATCTTGTGAAGAATACCGTTACGCAGACGGATATTGCTGAAACTTGCATCAACAGGGATAGCGTCGAATGTATAGCTACCTGTATTTCCAACAAAATCTACCACTTTATCATTGAGAAGACGGATAGGTTCTTCGACGGGACCGTTTGCAGGATACAAGAAGTTTGCAATATGAGCCTCGATAAAGCGAACGAGCACTGTATCGCGAGCACCATCGTCTACCTTATTTAAGAGAGAGTCCTTATTGAATGAACCGTTCACAGGTGCCCACAGGGTGTACACACGTGACTGGTTAAGAAGCGAGTCGGCAACACCACAAGCCTCCAATACCTCGTGGAAATCGCTAAGGTCGCTCTCGGCCTTAATAACATCAAGAAGTGTTTGGGTAGAGTTCACACCCTGATCGCTGTAATGGTCATCCCACTCGTCGGTACAAGCAGAACTAAGGAAGAGTGCGCCTGCCAAAGCTATTCCTGTAAGAATTCTATGTTTGAAAATCTTATTCATAATCTTATTTTTATAGTCGTTTTTAACTCTTTTGAAGCCCTCCGCCCGAGGGCGGAAGGGATTCTTTCATTAGTTCTGTGATACTGATGAAGACTGCTTGTAAGCAGGGTTCTGACCCAAGAGAGGATTCACATTAAGCTCTGCCTTTGCAATGGGGAAGAAGAGTGAGTTCATTGTGCTCAGTTTCTTCTTCACAGCACTTGCACCACCACCTTCGATCTTTGCAGATACGAGTGTAGACACCTCGTTAGTGGTATTGGTGCGAAGAGCAAGACGAACAAGGTCGTACCAACGCTTACCCTCGAAAGCAAGCTCACGTGCGCGCTCGTTAAGAATCAACTCGCTGATAGCTGTTTTTGTAGAGAATGACTCCTTTACGAGTTCCTCGTCCTCTGACATCAAAGAGCGGTTGTTAACTGCTTGTACAAGTTCAAAAGCCTGTGTAAGGAACTCCATATCCTCGCTGTCGGCAGCAGGTGTCTCATTGCTGATGAGCATTGCAAGAGCCTCGGCCTTCATAAGCATAACGTCGGTCTGACGATAGATAATCCAGTTGGCATCAAATGTCTTTCCACTCTCACGGTAACCACCACGGTTGCTACCGGGCGAGCTTGACGATGAGTACTTGGCGATACCTACCTCGCTTGATGCGGGTGAAGAGTTATCTGTTGCTGTAGAACCAAGCTCTGTTGCTGCTGTGTTAGAGAAAGCACGGAAGTCTTTCTCGTGATAAATCATCTCGGTATTGGTCTTTGCACCTGCAATCCAAGGCTTGGCAACACACAATACACCGGAACCATCCTGTGTGTGGATACCATAGAGGCCCGATACTCCACTATTACCATTTGAATTGTTCTCGGTACCGTCGAATACAAGCTCAAAGATTACCTCACCGTGTGAAGCAAGACTGGTTACATCCTTAAGCTCACCGAATATTTTATTGTAAGCAGCAGATGCTTTACGAGCGATGTCTGCCTGATTGTTCTCTACAAGATAGTAGGGATTCTTATCAAGTTCAATCTTACCCATGCTTGGATTATTCTCGTACAACTCGGTCATACGGGTATAGAGGTCATTGAGTACAGCATCACACTCGGCAACAGCCTGACGATAGTAGTAGTCGGGAGTGTTTACAGGTACTGTGCAGTCAAGTATAATCTCGGTAGAGTCTTTCTTCGAAAGTTTCTCCTCATAGCCATTCTCGGCATAGTAAGCTGCGAAAGCTGCCTGCCACAAATTAACATCGGCCTTCATTGCGCGAACCGCGTTACGTGTAACACGTCCGTAGTTGTAAAGAGCCGAGCTGTTGGGGAAACCACCCGAGCGCATTACGAGTTTCTCGGCACGCTCAAGGTCGCGCATAATGCTATCGAGTGCTACCATAGGATGCACCTGAGGATACTCAATCAACTCACCATCGTTAACCGATGCTTTGTAAGCGAGAGGTATATCGCGGAATGTGCGCACAAGATAGAAGTGCGAGAGAGCACGAATTGCGTACATTTCACCAAGTACGATGTCAAGGTCACCCTGAGTAAAGTCGGGGTCACGCTCAACAACCTCGGGAGCAAACTCAAGAACCATATTAGCGTCGTTGATAGCCTGATAGAACTCGGCCCAAGTACAATATGAGTTATTGTCCTGAAGGTTAGCCTCTACAATGTACTTATATGTATTGGATGAGTTATTACGTACTGCAATCTGGTCACCGCGAAGGTCGCCCCAGACAATCATACGCTCAATAGCTGCTGAACTCTGAAGACGCTGATAGCAGGTAGCCAACATACCATTGACATCCTCGGCAGTCTGCCAAAAATTCTCGTGAATGACAGAGTTGGTCGGATAGATTGTAAGGAAGTCGGTACAAGAGGTAAGCATAGTACCGCAACCGAGCGCAACCGTCAAAAGAGATGTCTTGAATATTTTATTTATCTTTTTCATATTAATCCTCCTTATACTATTAGAATCCTACAGAGAGAGAAAGTGTGTATGAGCGTGAACGAGGTGTCTTTGAGTTGTCGTATGCGCGACCCCAAGCACCTGCTGCCACCTCAGGATCAAGACCTGTGTAGCTGCTCCAGAAGCAGAGGTTGTCGGCCGAAGCATAAACAGTAAGGCTCTCGAGACCCAATTTCTCCTTTAGCCACTTCTTATCGAATGCATAAGAAGCCTGAACGTAAGAGAGACGCAGGTAAGAAGCATCCTCTACATAACGGTCGCTACCAAGGAAGTTGTAACCTGTGTTGTAAAGAGCGCGGGGAATCTCAGTGATATCACCCTCCTTACGCCAACGCCAGTTAACAGCCTTACTCTGGTTAAGGTTACCGTACATATTCTCTACGTCCATACGTGCCGAGTTGATTACGTCAACGTCGATACGATAAGAGAAGTTGGTCTTAAGAGTAAACTTCTTGTATGCGAATGTGAAACCGAAACCTCCCTGTGCCTTGGGGTTAGAGTTACCAAGGTAAACGAGGTCGAGCTCGTTGATGTTACCGTCGTGGTTAACATCCTCATAAATAGCGTCACCACCGGTGAACTTATAGGTTGATGTACCGCTCTCGGTATCGTAGTTGAATACCATCTGCTTGGGAGTACCATCGGCGTTGTAAACCACCTTACCCTCGGCATCGTAAACGATAGGACAGGTACCGTTGCGACCTGCCTCAGCCTCGGCAATAGCCTTCTCCCAGTTCTTGTAGCTGTAACGGTAGACACCCTTATAACGGAAACCATAGATAGAAGCCAAGGGGTTACCAATCTGGATACGGCCAAGATATGATCTGTTAGCAAAGTCATACTCGGGGTTATTGTTGCTGAGGACGCTCTGCTCCATCTCCTTAACCTCGTTGAAGTTCTGACCTACGTTGAAGTAAGCACTGAAAGTGAAGTCTTTGAATACCTTCAGACGGTTGATGTTGAAGTTGAGCTCCCAACCCGAGTTCTCGACAGCACCTGTATTCTTATAAGCAAGGTTGTTGTAACCCGAAGAGGTAGGAATACTATAGTTAGACATCAACTGGTCGTATGTTGTACTTAGGTAGTAGTTGAATGCACCTGTAAAGACATCATTGAAGAAACCGAAGTCAGAACCGATGTTGAACTCACGCTTATCAGAAGCACGAAGGTCGCTCATACGGATACCGCCGGGACGGAAGCCTGTAATGTCGATGTAGCTACCGTTAGGAGTATATGTAGTGTACATAAGGTACTCCTGACCGGGAGTGTTACCTGCCCATCCGTAGCTGGGACGGATAGAGAACATCGAGAGGACGGGCTTTGCCCACTGCATCCAAGGCTCATCAGAAACATTCCAACGTCCAGAAATTGAGGGGAACACTGTCCATTTTCTATCGTCACCGAACTGTGTGTGACCCTCGGCGCGAACTGCAAGACCAAGGACATACTTTGAGTCGTATGAGTAGTGAGCCTGATATGTGGCATTCAAGCTACGTGACTGACCCTTTGATGTGCTACCTGTAGAGAGGTAAGAACCAAGAGTTGTACTGTTAAGTCCGTTAGGCAAACCGTAAGTTACCTGATTCTGTGTAGTACTTGTACTTGTGTTCATCTCGAACTGTCCTGACATTGTAAGGTAGTGCTTGTCGCTGCCAAGATAGGGAGTGAAGATAAGGTTATGACGTGTTGTAAACTGCAAGCTCTTGCTATCGTACATCGAAGCTGTGTTCACATCTGAAGCAGTCCAATCACTGTTAGAAAGAGAAGCGGGAAGGTAGCTTGATGATGAAAGTGTAGCTGCATTCATATAAACAAGACCACGATACTTGAGCTGTGTCTCGTCATCCTCAAGACCCAAGAGGTTGTACTCCAATGTAATCTGAGGGCTGATACTGTAGCTCTCCTGGTCGCTCTTGGCAAGGTGAGCAAGAGCAACGGGGTTCTTCATACCTTTCTGGTCATTATCGAAGATAGATGAACCATTCTTAAGCATCTTATAGTAGTCCTCAGTATTGTTACCAAAACGGTCCTGATACCAGATACTCATATTAGGCATCTTGTTCTGAGCAATACCAAGAAGGTCAGAGTAGTTCTTTTGGTTGTTTGTGTAAGAGAACGCAAACTCGGTCATAACCTTGATACGATCTGATACGTAGTAATCGAGTGCCAAACGAGATGAGTAGGTCTCGAGGTACTGCTTGATGATAGTACCGGTCTCGTTTGTATAAGAACCTGAGATACGGAATACAGCTTTCTCACCACCACCGGTAAGGTTCACGCTATACTCGTTACGATAACCGTGCTTTGTAACCTGATCTACCCAGTCGGTATTCTCGTTGAAGTTCTCGTACTGGTCGAAGTTGGGGTCGTAGTTGAGCTCGGGGAAGTCCGAAGCTGCTGCATTCTGCTGGGGGTTGAAGTGTGACTCCTTAAGCAACATTGTATACTCGTCACCATTGAGGAGGTTCATACCCTGAGGAATCCATTTGTCTTTGAACTTAACCGAGAAGTTTACGCGTGTTGCACCACGGTGACCACGCTTTGTCTTAATCTTGATTACACCATTCGCACCGCGAGAACCCCACACTGCACAAGATGCAGCATCCTTAAGTACCTCGATGCTCTCGATATCGTCGGGGTTAACCGAAAGAAGCTCCGAGAACTGGTCGTTGTCGAGACGTGTGTAGTCGAAAGACTCGCCCTGGTCGGCAGGCATCTCGAAGATGTTGTCGTTAACGACGATAAGAGGCTCGGCGTTACCGTTGATGGTTGAAGTACCACGCAGACGCATCTGTGTACCCGAACCAAGGTCACCACTGCTGAATACGACGTCAAGACCGGCAATCTGTCCCTGAAGTGCCTCGTCAACCGAAGCAAATGAGAGACCGTCCATCTCGCTCATCTCGAATTTCTGAGTAGCCGATGATACCTCACGCTCAAGGATATCGAGCGCACCGCTCTGACGACGAGGCTTAGCTGTGATGACAACCTCCTCGAGCTGATTGTCCTCGGCCATCTTAATATTGAATACAGTTCGCGAACCAATCTCGAGTTTCTGAGTTTTGTAACCAATGTACGAAACCTCGAGGTGGTTGCTTGTGTTCTTGACAACCATAGAGAAGTTACCCTCCATATCGGTAATGGTAGCCTCGATAATACGGTCGCTATTGTCGCGCTCGGTTACGTTAACCATCATAAGCGGACCCTCGGAATCACTGAAAACTTTTCCGGAAATACGTGCACTCTTCTGTGCAAAGGCCGATGTACCAACCAGGCAGCAGAGAGCAAGCAACATCAAATGTTTTATCTTTATCATGGCGTTTATCTTTATTTCTCAATTAATGTACCATCGTTATTGTACCATACCTGAGGCTCGGTGTACTCTTTGCCGTCGGCATCCTTGTAGTTACCCTGTGCGTCAGCCCATTTGTACTCATATCTTATAGTCTTACCTACCTTTATGGCAATCTCAAGAACACGAGCGCCATCGTTGTCGATAAGAATCTTATTACCTGCCTCATCGAGAACGTACTCCTCCATATCCATATTGTCGGTAGAACCTGCAATAGGCTTCATAAGGTAAGCAACACGCTTATAGGTATCGTAACCCTCCTCATCGGTTACAACGATATTGTTGCGGAAACCAACGAGGTACTTGCCATCGATAAGACCCTTACCACCGGCAACTGTCATTGTATCAACGAGCTCACCTGCATCGGCAAAACGACGGAACTTACCATCATAACCAAGAACACCTGCATTCAAGAGCGCCTTATCGACCTGATGGAGCACTGCGAATGACGATGTCTCGATGCTGTGACCGAACTTAGAAGAGTTGATAGCTGTCGCACCCTTACAGTACATAAGCATATCACGTGTCATGATATTCCAGGTCTTACCCTCCTCACCGGGACGGTTCAATACTGTGATAGTGTTACCAAGGTCGTCGGTTACTTTAAGGGTTCTCTGTGTGTTACCAACAGTTGAGTTTGTAGACTCTACAACAGTCTCGAAGAATCGACCTGTCTCCTCATCAATAGCTGCTGTCTCGAAACGTGCCGAAGCCGATGTCTCACCAGCCGATGTGATTGAGAAGTCCTTATTATCTACGTAAATTGAGTTATCCTGGAAGTGATAACGAGCAAACTTATTGATAAGGCGGATGTTAGCCAATATCTTACCGGTCTTGTCAACACCACCTACGGTGTCAGCGAGCTCGGCCTGAAGCTGCTCCCAAGTGGGAAGACCAAGCTTGTAAGCCTCATCTATAGCCTCGTCAGTAGGAACATATACTGTGTAGTGATATGTGCTGAAGAAAGGCACTGTGTAGTCGCGAGGAATACCTGAACCTACAGTAGAGTTGGTCTTACCATAGAATACAGCGTAACGGGGCAGTGTATCTCTCTGCAACTTAACCGAGTCGATAGAGGGATAGATGCGACGGAAGAACGAGATAAGGTCTTCGTCCTCGGGACCGTTACATACGTTGAAGAACTTTGTAAATGATGAACCGCTGTAAGCAGTTGCGGGATCGAGCTTGTAGAATACGGTCTGTGTGGGAGGTGTAGGAATACCCGACGCAAACTCACTCTGCTCGTCGCTATATGTACAATATGTAACACCGTTATCCTCGGGGTAGCGTGTGAGAACCTTTACCGACTTGCCGTTCTCGAGCTGCTCACCACCATAGAAAATCATACTCTCGGCTGTGGGGTTGCCGTGTGCATCTTTAAGTGCAGGATTGAAATCACACTTGATTGTTCCGTAACCCTTAGAGAGATAGTATTTGTTACCATCCTCGACATCACCTACTATAATAAGGTACTCGAGAAGGTCGGTCATACGATTGTAGAGGAAACCTGCAGGTGAACCGGCACCACCGGGAGCACCCCAACCATAGTTGAACGATACGCGGTCGACACCATTAAGAGATGTATTAACCGAAGTACCCTCAACAGCATAGTTTGCAATAGAGTCACCTACCTCGTATGTGTTAGGATCAAATTTGTAACGCTTTGCCCAAATCTTTGCTGCAAGGTTTGTACCGTTACGATATTTGTTGTCATAGTAGAACTTGTATACAATAGGCTCGTCAGCTGCAATTGTAACGGGGTCGTAGTATACGAAGTACTCATCATCGGGAACGATGAAGCTATATGTTGCATCCATAGCCTTGAGATATGAGTTGTAACCAAGGGTCTGGATAGCTGCACGCATAATTGTCATATTGGTCATTGTGAGAGGAGGTGCAGAAACAGCACGGTAATCTACAGGACCAAATACCTGGTTAAGGATGTAGATAACACCATTGTTTGCAACTACACACTCGTCTACATTAGCAGGAGTTACACCCATAATCTCGGTACCATCATTGTAAACCTGGTCAAACTTACTGGGAACTGAGGTAGAGAATGTGGGGAGCATCAAGTTATTGATGAACGATGCCACAATGTTGTTAGGAATGCTATCAAGAGCGGGGATGATTGCTGTATAATCGGTCTCATCATCGCTAACCTGGAACTCGGGAGCGTATGTATCGATAAGGAACTTACCTGCACCG
>JAGCKB010000041.1 GCA_017647725.1 Bacteroidaceae bacterium | reverse complement strand
GACTCACTGATGCGTCTGCTACATCCCTTTATGCCATTCATCACCGAGGAGTTGTGGCAATCTATTCAGGAGCGCAAGGATGGCGAAAGCCTTATGACACAGAGCGTAGCAGGCCTTAACCGTCCCTGCAACGAAGAGCTTATCGCCCGCATCGAAGCCCTCAAGGAGATTGTAGGTAACGTACGCGCAATACGTCAACAGAAGAACCTCTCGCCCCGCGAGCCTCTTGCCCTGCAGATTGTAGGCGAGTCGCACGTTGCAGGTCTCGAGAGCGTCCTCACAAAGATGGCCAACCTCTCATCTATCGAGAGCACAGCAACCCCCGACGACACAGCAGTATCGTTCAGAATAAGCACTACCGAGTATGCAGTGCCTATGGGTAGCCTCATCGACAAAGATGCCGAGATAGCAAAGATGCGCGAAGAGCTTGCCTACCAAGAGAAGTTCTTAAAGAGCGTCGAGGCAAAGCTTGGCAACCCCAACTTTGTAAGCAAAGCACCCGAGAAGATTATTGCCATCGAGCGCAAGAAACAGTCCGATGCCAAGGAAAAGATTGCAATGCTCACCGAAAGCATCGAGAAACTATCAAAGTCAGAAGCTGTTTAAAATTATATCGCCAAGATACAAGATGGAGAACAATAAAATAAAGTACATACTCTACATAGCCACAGGCCTATTGCTCGTTGCAGCAATAGCCTTTGGCGTAATGTGGATAAACAGTACAAAGCAAATAGAGGAGATGGAAGAGCTCTTTGCAATAGAGAAAGAGGAGCTCGAGAGCGAATACTCGACATTTGCCACACAATATGACGAGCTCAAAATACGCATCAGCAACGACTCACTGCGTATGAAACTCGACCAGGAGAAACTGCGCACACAGCAACTCCTCGAAGAGCTGAAACAGACAAAAGCCGACGACGCAGCCGAGATTACCCGACTGAAGAAAGAGCTTAAGACCGTTCGTGCCGTAATGCGCAGCTACGTTATGCAGATTGACTCTTTGAACCGCATAAACGACAAGCTCACCAAAGAGAACAAGCGCGTAAAAGCCAAGATGAAAGAGGCTAACGAGACCATCACCACACTGAGCGAGGAGAAAGAGGCACTCAGCGAAAAGGTAGAACTCGCATCGCAGCTCGACGTATTGGGACTGAAAATGTTCCCCGCCAAGAAAAACGGTAAAGAGATTGGCAAAATAAAGAAGGCCAAGAAATTAGTCATCAGTTTTACTATAAGCAAGAACATTACAGCACCCACAGGCGACAAGACCATCTATGCACACATTATAGCACCCGATGGCAATGTTCTTACCAAAGAGAGCAGCAACCTTTTCAGCTACGAGAACAAAGAGATTAACTACTCGATAAAGAAATACATTGAGTACACAGGCGAAGAGCAAGAGGTTACAATGTATTGGGACATCGAAGAGTATCTTCAGCCGGGACGTTACCGCCTGCACATATTTGCCGATGGCAATATGATAGGCTACAACGACTTTAATTTCGAATAAATAGAACCCAATAACAGATAGGTAGAAAAACAAAAGACCTATCATTAAAGCATTATTACTCGTGCGCAGCCCGCACGAGTAATAATGCTTTAATCACCCACACAAGAAGAGGTAAAGCAGGATACCATCTATCCACAATTCCCCGGAGGTAATGAAGCACTTGACAAACACCTGAAAGTAGTCGGCGAAGAGACAATTATCTTAGAGATAGATGAAAAAGGCGGTACCGCACTCTGTATATATGGACAATTAAAAGAGGATGACAAAAAGATTATTGCAGATGCAATAGCCACACTGCCCCAATGGCTCCCCGGAACTTTATCAGCCGTAACCACATTTTTAACGTTCTACTGTAAAAACAATCGAGAATATAAACCTTAGATAAAAATAAAATATTATTTTTGCAAATAATAAGCATTTTGCAGTAATGTGGACTATTCTGTAGATACAGCAATAAGCCACCCTGCCAATATATAATTAAATAGTAATGAAGAGAATACTTGTAACCGGAGGAGCCGGATTCATTGGTTCGCACCTTTGCGAGCGTCTTCTTAAAGAGGGGAACGATGTAATCTGCCTCGACAACTATTTTACCGGCAGCAAAGACAACATACGTCATCTGATAGGTAACGACCACTTCGAGCTTGTGCGTCACGATGTCACACAGCCCTACACAGCAGAGGTTGACGAGATATACAACCTTGCCTGCCCTGCATCGCCCATACACTATCAGTACGACCCCGTAAAAACCATACAGACCTGCGTCATTGGCTCAATGAATATGCTCGGCCTTGCCAAATTGGTACGTGCAAAGATTCTGCAAGCATCGACAAGCGAGGTCTACGGCGACCCCAACATCCACCCACAGGTCGAGAGCTATTGGGGTAATGTAAACCCCATAGGCATACGCTCGTGTTACGACGAGGGCAAGCGCTGCGCTGAAACACTCTTTATGGACTATCACCGTCAGAACAACATACGCATAAAGATTATTCGCATATTCAACACCTACGGTCCGCGAATGAGTATGAACGACGGACGCGTGGTATCCAATTTCATCGTACAGGCACTGCGTGGCGAAGATATCACCATCTATGGCGACGGACAGCAGACACGCAGTTTCCAATATGTCGACGACCTTATAGAGGGAATGATACGTATGATGCGTACAAGCGACGACTTTACAGGCCCTGTAAACATTGGTAACCCCGGAGAATTCACTATGCTGGAGCTTGCACAAAAGGTAATTGAACTTACAGGTTCAAAATCGAAGATAATATTCCAGCCACTACCACAGGACGACCCCCGTCAGCGTAAGCCCGACATCAGCCTTGCCCACGAAAAGCTCGGTGGTTGGGAACCAGCGATAAAACTCGAAGAGGGACTAAAGCAGACAATAGAGTATTTCAAAAAACTCGTATAATAAAATAAAAAGAACAAATACATATAAAGCAATGAATATATTAGAATTAAGCGAACAAGAGATTGTGCGTCGCGAAGCGCTAAACGAGTTACGTAATATGGGCATCGAGCCCTATCCCGCAGCCGAGTACCCCACCAATGCATTCTCGACCGATATTCTTGAGGAGTTCAAGGACGACGAGGAGCAGCGTCAGGTGTGCATTGCGGGTCGCCTTATGAGCCGCCGAGTAATGGGTAAAGCATCATTTATCGAGCTTCAGGACTCAAAAGGCCGTATTCAGGTATATATTACCCGCGACGAGTTGTGCCCCGGTGAGAACAAAGACCTTTACAACGTAGTATTCAAGCGTCTTCTTGACATCGGCGACTTTGTAGGAGTCAAGGGATTTGTTTTCCGCACACAGACAGGCGAGGTTACCGTTCACGCACAGGAGTTGACACTGCTCTCTAAGAGCATACGTCCCCTACCCATCGTAAAATACAAAGATGGTGTAGCATACGACAAATTCGAGGACCCCGAGCTGCGTTACCGCCAGCGCTACGTCGACCTTGTTGTAAACGACGAGATTAAGGATATATTCATCAAGCGCAACAAGATATATACCTCGATGCGCGAGTATTTCAACTCGAAGGGCTATATGGAGGTTGAGACCCCCGTATTGCAGTCGATTCCCGGTGGAGCTGCAGCGCGCCCCTTCATCACCCATCATAATGCACTCGACATTCCCCTTTACCTGCGTATTGCCAACGAGCTTTACCTAAAGCGCCTTATCGTAGGAGGTTTCGAGGGTGTATATGAGTTCTCAAAGAACTTCCGCAACGAGGGAATGGACCGTACACACAACCCCGAGTTCACCTGTATGGAGATTTACGTCTCATACAAAGACTATAACTGGATGATGAGCTTCACCGAGCAGATGCTCGAGAAGATTGCTCTTGACGTAAACGGCACCACCGAGGTGCAGGTTGGCGAGCACACAATCAGTTTCAAAGCCCCCTTCCGTCGCGTGCCTATGCTCGAAGCCATCAAGGAGTTCACAGGCTACGACCTCAACGGCAAGAGCGAGGAGGAGATTTTCGCCATCTGCAAGGAGCTTAAGATGGACGTTGACAGCACAATGGGTAAGGGCAAGCTCATCGACGAGATTTTCGGCGAGTTCTGCGAGGGCAACTACATACAGCCCACCTTCATCACCGACTACCCCATCGAGATGTCACCCCTTTGCAAGCGTCACCGCGAGAACCCCGACCTCACCGAGCGTTTCGAGCTTATGGTAAACGGAAAAGAGCTTTGCAACGCATACAGCGAGCTCAACGACCCCATCGACCAGGCCGAGCGTTTCCAGGAGCAGCTGCGTCTGAGCGAGAAGGGCGACGACGAGGCAATGTTCATCGACCAGGATTTTGTTCGCGCATTGGAGTATGGTATGCCCCCCACATCGGGAATGGGAATAGGAATGGACCGTCTGGCAATGCTTATGACAGGACAGACCGCCATTCAGGAGGTACTATTCTTCCCCCAGATGCGTCCCGAGAAGCGCATCCCCAAAGACCCCGTATCGGCATTTACAGCGATAGGCATCGCCGAGGAGTGGGTACCCGTGCTTCAGAAAGCAGGATACAATATGGTTGCCGACCTCAAGGGTGAGAATCCCCAGAAGGTACAGCAGCTCATTGGCGGAATAAACAAAAAATACAAATTGGGCTACACCAATCCCTCGGTAAACGACGTTGCTGCCTGGATTGAGAAGCTCGCATAACCATAAACCCCATCAGCTATGGAATTAGCAAATAAACAGGTCGCGATTATGGGTGGCGGAAGCTGGGCTACAGCTATTGCCAAGATACTTATGAGCAATGTCGACACCATAAACTGGTACATCAGACGCGACGACCGCATCGAGGAGTTCAAGCGATTGGGCCATAACCCCGCCTATTTGTCATCGGTGAAGTTCGACACCAACAGAATAAATTTCTCATCCAACATCAACAAGATTGTAAAGGAGAGCGATATTCTGGTGTTTGTAACCCCATCGCCCTATCTAAAGAGCCACCTTAAGAAGCTGAAAGAGGATTTGTCGGACAAATTCATTGTAAACGCCATCAAAGGAATTGTACCCGATGAGAACCTCATCATCTCGGAGTATTTTCACAAAGAGTACCACGTACCCTACGAGAATATAGCAGTAATTGCAGGTCCCTGTCACGCCGAGGAGGTTGCCCTTGAGCGCCTCTCGTACCTTACAGTAGGCTGTTCGAGCATACATCACGCAACACAGTTTGCAAAGAAAATCGCCAACAGTTTCGTAAAGACCTCGGTGAGCGACGACGTGGTAGGTATCGAGTATGGTTCGGTGCTCAAAAACATATACGCCATTGCAACAGGTATATGCAACGGACTGAAGTATGGCGACAACTTCCAGGCAGTACTAATGTCAAATGCCGTCATCGAGATGAACCGCTTCATAAATGTTGTTCACCCCATCGAACGCACAATTAACGACAGCGTATATCTTGGCGACCTTTTGGTAACAGGCTACTCCAACTTCAGCCGCAACCGCGTATTCGGAACAATGATTGGCCGAGGCTACTCGGTTAAGAGCGCACAGATAGAGATGGAAATGATTGCCGAGGGTTATTATGCTGCAAAATGTATTAAGGAGATTAACGAACACTACCGTGTGAACACCCCAATCATTGACGCAGTTTACAATATCCTTTACGAGCACATTTCACCCGTAATAGAGATAAAATTGCTGACCGACTCTTTCAAATAAGAGAGCAATCACACGTTTCGCTACGTAGAAAGAAACCACAAAAAAAGAAACTAAATTATTATAAAAATGAAAAATATATCACTGAACATCGACAAGGTTACAGGATTTGTAACACGTGAGCAGATTGCCGCTCTGAGACCCCAGGTTGAGAGAGCGCAGAAGGCACTCGAAGAGGGTACACTTCCCGGCAACGATTTCTTGGGCTGGTTGCATCTTCCCACATCAATAAGCAAAGAGCAGTTACAGGAGCTTAAGGCAGTTGCCGAGACACTGCGCAGCAAGTGCGAAGTAGTAGTGGTAGCCGGTATCGGTGGCAGCTATCTTGGTGCACGCGCCGTTATCGAGGCACTCAGCAACAATTTCGCAGCCCTTATGCCCGCCAACGGCGCCCGCGTTATCTTTGCAGGACACAACATCTGCGAGGACTATCTTTGCGTGCTTATGGCCTACCTCAAAGGTAAGAAATTTG
>JAGCKB010000040.1 GCA_017647725.1 Bacteroidaceae bacterium | reverse complement strand
CTCCTGTTACAACATCAACATCTAACACATCAAACAATGCTCCCGTTGATATGTCTTATCGCGAGGAGAAGGTTGTGCTTGCATCGGGTGAGCAGGGTGTTCTTAAGGCATTCAGCGTTGTTTGCGGCAGCTTCGCTTCAAAGACAAATGCAGATGCTCTTAAGGCGATGCTCGTTGGCGAGGGTTACGGCGCACTCGTAGTTCAGAATCCCGCTACCGGAATGTATCGCGTTGTTTGTGCTACATACGATGACAAAGCACGCGCTGCCGAGGCTCGTGACCAGTTCAAGGCAAGCCATCCTACAGATGCCGACTTCCAGAAGTCTTGGTTGCTTTACAATAAGTAATTTCTGTAACTATCGATGGTTGCTTTGTAAACTATAAATTCAAAGGCAACTATTAAGAAACTGTTTAAATTTATCTCCTTGGAAATCATTGATTTTCAAGGAGATTGTGTTGTGCGACTACGTTCTTTCTTTATGAAGAGCGAAGTGCTAAGAAAGAATATGAATATGATTTGTCATAGTACCGGGGTGGAATGAATATCTCAAAGGCTTTATAGGATTTTATAAGCAGTGGTTTCAGTCGAAATCACTGCTTATAAAATTAATTGATGTTTAAATGTTTTGTAAGAGAAAAAAAAGTGTTATTTTCGCAAACATACAACTTAAAAACACAAAACTAACTTTTATATTTTATGAGTAAATATCCTAAGATTGGTATCAGACCAACAATAGACGGACGTCAGGGTGGCGTACGTGAGAGTCTCGAAGAGAAAACAATGAATTTGGCAAAGGCTGTAGCAGAACTTATCTCGGCAAATGTAAAATATGCCGATGGCAAGCCTGTTGAGTGTGTAATTGCCGATGGTACAATAGGTCGCGTTGCCGAGAGTGCAGCGTGTGCTGCTAAATTCGAGCGCGAGAATGTAGGCGCTACAATATCGGTAACATCGTGCTGGTGCTACGGTAGCGAGACTATGGATATGCACCCTCATTGGCCTAAGGCTGTGTGGGGCTTTAATGGTACCGAGCGTCCGGGTGCTGTCTATTTGGCTGCTGTGCTGGCAGGTCACGCGCAGAAGGGTCTGCCTGCATTCGGTATCTATGGTCACGATGTGCAGGACCTTGACGATAATACTATTCCTGCCGATGTTGCCGAGAAGATTCTTCGTTGGGCGCGTGCAGCGGTTGCTGTGGCGCAGATGCGCGGCGAGAGCTATCTCTCGGTAGGTAGTCAGTGTATGGGTATTGCCGGTTCTATCGTCGACCAGAATTTCTTCCAGGAGTATCTTGGTATGCGCAACGAGAGCGTTGATGAGACCGAAATCCTGCGCCGTATGGACGAGGGTATATACGACCACGAGGAGTATGAGAAGGCTATGGCTTGGACCGAGAAATACTGTAAGTCTCGCGAGGGT
The DNA here is from genome assembly GCA_017647725.1 of Bacteroidaceae bacterium. GTDB lineage: Bacteria > Bacteroidota > Bacteroidia > Bacteroidales > Bacteroidaceae > HGM04593. Next base: position 278 of record JAGCKB010000040.1, on the reverse strand, counting down.
TGGGACAAGAACCGTCCCGAGAAGCAGAAAGACCGCGCGGGCAAGGATGCCGATTGGGAGTTTGTAGTGAAGATGACTCTTATCGTGCGCGACCTTATGTTGGGCAACCCCCGTTTGCGTGAGATGGGATTTAAAGAGGAGGCTATAGGACACAATGCAATAGCAGCAGGATTCCAGGGACAGCGTCAGTGGACCGATTGGAAACCCAATGGTGACTTCACCGAGGCTTTGCTGTGCAGTACATTCTATTGGAACGGCATACGCGAGGCATACGTACT